>NZ_JBXAXV010000006.1:0-91261 GCF_056781955.1 Dellaglioa sp. CoH-57-MRSF-20 | reverse complement strand
TGTCAAGAATTTTTTTGAATAAATATTCATTTCTTCTTGCCGTATCAATCAGCTTTATTAATATACCATCTGGTATATCTCATGTCAACACTTTATTTGCGATATTCATTATCGCCTCAATAGCACTTATTAAATATATCAGCTTTCTTTTTCTTGGTCAAGTCTATTTATGTGAATATCTCTTAATATTACAAATAAATCGTAATTTCAGTCCCCTTATCATTCGAATCTTTCACACTAATCTCTCCACCCATTGATGTCACTAGTTCCTGCACAATAGCGAGGCCAAGCCCATTACCTTCTATTTGTTTATTTCTAGACGGATCTACTCTATAGAAACGTTCAAATATTCTTTTTTTGTCTTGATTTGAAATACCAATACCAGTATCTGATACTGCTATAAAAAATCTTGTCTTTATTTTGCCTACTTCAACTACCATACGCCCATTATCAACATTATATTTAACAGCGTTTTGCAATAAATTACCTAAGATAGTGGCTATCTTATTTTTATCAAACTTTACATAAAGATCTTTTGTTATTCTCTTGTCTACTATTAAATTTTTACTTTTAATAGTACTACTTAATAAATCTAACTCATAATTTATCATAGCATCTAAATTGAAACTCGAAATATTTTCTTTGGGTTTTTGCCCTTTTGCTAATTTTAATATCTCTTGAATTAATACTTCTAATTTTTCACTTTCGTCATAAATAATATTTAAAAATTTGTTAGTTGTACTTGAATCAACAGATTCTTCTAAAAGAGTTTCAGCAAATCCTTTAATTGCTGTTACTGGTGTTTTCAATTCATGACTCACATTTCCGACAAATTCATTTTGCATTTTCTCTAATAATTTCAGCTCAGTTATATCATATAAAATTACGATTACTTGAAATTCTACATTGTTATTTGCTATATAGACGACCGTTGCATCAACCACTCTGTTTGTATTGGCAATTTCAACTTCATCTCTTTGCTTATCTTGTGTTTTAATGGCTTTTTCAATTAGTCCACTCAATTTGTATGTTTTAATATCATCAATATATGAATGTTGCTTACTTTCTATCTGTTGGCCTAATAATTTAGAAATCATATCATTTACGACTAGTACTTGTCTTTTATGATCAATTTGCATAACCCCAACTGTCAAATGTTCAATTAATTTTAGATAGTTATTATTTTGTACCTGATAGTGAATATTTCTTTTCTTTTGATAACTTTCAACACGATTAATGGCTTTCGATAATTCAAAATTGGGACTATCTGTATCTAGTAATACATGATAAGAATCTCCTTTATTGACTAAACTATTCAATATATTAGCCATTAATTCGGACTCAGCACCTGCTTTAGATGCTATTTTATAAAGTATAGCTATTTCAATCAAACTCAACACACTTACTCCAATAATACTATTCTTACTAAAAAGTTTCCCGGATACATCCCATAGAAGTGTCATACTAAATGTTAAATTTAGCAACAAGATTAACGTCGTAATTATCCATTTTAGTTTTTGTTTCATTTATTCTCCTCAAACTTATAGCCAAATCCTCGAACTGTCTTTAAATATAGGGGGTTTTTAGCATCTACTTCTAATTTTTCGCGTAAATGGCTCACATGCATATCTATCATCCTTGTTTGCCCTTCATAATCGTATCCCCAAACACCGCTCAATAACTTTTCTCTACTTAGCACACGTCCTGTTCGTTTAATAAAATATACTAAAAGTTCGAACTCTTTTGGTGTTAATGCAACTTTTTCATCATTTTTATAAACTGAATAGTTAGAAAAATCAATTTTAAAATCTTTAAATTCTCTCACTTCATTATCAATTTGTTCATCCTTAGATGAGTCATGTTCAGTACGTCTCAAAATAGCCTTAATTCTTGCTATTACTTCTCTTGGACTAAACGGTTTAGTCATATAATCGTCTGCACCAATTTCTAAACCAATTATTTTATTCAATTCATCATCTTTAGCCGTTAAAATGATTATTGGCGTTTTTACTTTTTCTTGTCTTAATTTTTTTGTAACTTCGATACCATCGTAACCAGGCAGCATCAAATCGAGAATAATGAAATCAAAATTTTGTTCTGTTGCTTTTTTAAATGCACTAGGCCCATCTATTGCTACATGCACTTCATAGTTCGCATTTTCTAGATTATACGTTAACAGCGTAACAATTGCTGGTTCATCATCTACAACTAAAATTTTTTTCATTATTTATCCCCCTGATAACTAAATTTATTTAATTATGACTAACCCTATTTCATATGGTGAGTCTGAAAATATCGCACTTTCTGTTATTTTTGTATCTCCACTAAATGTCCTAATTTTTAATCGACAATACGTTGAGCTACTCTGTAATGCTTCATACAATTCGGTTTCGTTTCTAACTTCAATGCCATTACATTGAACGACCACATCACCAACCTCTACGTCCATCTTTGAAGCTGGCGTACCTGGGCGTACCCCTACAATTAATATTCCTTCATTGGATTCTGCAAACCATTTTTCTTGTTTATTATCATGGCGTTTGATCATATATTGGCTGATACAATACGCAACTAATAGAACAATTAATCCATATATCCCCATTATTGGTATAAATATAGCCATTATCGCTAAACCTGTCCCTATAAAAGCTAAATATAAGTATTGTTTTTTTATAAATTTGATAGCTACTCTTGGTATTTCTTTATAGATACGTAATGATAGCCCAACAATTAATGGTAAAATAATGATGTTAAATTCTGTACCTGCTATATGAATAATTGGCCACCAAGAGAGTACACTATGGAATTGATCACCCGGTGTTAGAATTACAAGTGGCACCAGATACAGATCCTTCATACTAAACGACGATATATTTCGCCCTCGTTTACCTGACTGTGTGTTCGGCGATAAGGGACTATTTCTGAATAAATACAGCGCACAAGCAGTTATAAATAAAATGACTGTCCCTATCAGTAGAATCCCTGTCGTAAATTCAACGTGAAATTCTTCATATTTAAATATTTCAAAATTACTTAATTGAGATTTAGTCATCCCATATACTAGTCCCGATATAATAAATAGCGGAAAGATAGCATCAAATACTGGGTATAGTAGTAGTCCTAAAATCATAAAAATAGCATAAATAACTACCCAGTTAATAGGCAACATAACACCTAGTCCAAATAGTAACATTGATCCAATAATACTAAAAATAAAGCCTACTTTTATTGCATGACGTCCCTCATAAAAATCACTATCGACAGCTGTTCTAAATGCTTGTCTCTCTTTTTTAATTCTTCGTGTATACATACCATAAATCAGTATAATTGCTAACCAAAGCGTTGGTTGCATGAAAAAGTTTCCAATAATTTTAAGCGTTACCATAAATGCACCTATTTTCTTTAATATATAGTACTCAAATTATATCATGCTTTGTCATGATTCAAAAAAGATAATCATAATAACAAAAAAGACTGAATTTTGCATTTAGCAAAATCAGTCTTTTAAAATTTAATTAAATTTTAAGGAAACGACGCATTGAAACGAACGATCCTAAAGCACCAATAATTATCCCGATTGACACTAATAATAAATCAATTTCTGCCAAGAAAGTTCCTGGTGTTAATAATTGATAACTAGTTGATGCCAACGAAACTTGTAAACCGTTATAAATCCAAATATAGCCAAAATCAACTAAAATAATTGGAATGATAGCACCTAAAAGCCCAGTCCATGCACCTTCAAGTAAAAACGGCCATCTGATAAATCCATTCGTCGCACCTACTAGACGCATAATTCCAATCTCATTTCTTCGAGATAAAATTGTGATTCTAATCGTGTTAGAAATTAAGAATACTGCAACAAAGAGGAGTAAAGCACTAATAATCATACCCCATTTTTGGATATTACCAACTACTTTAAATAGTTTTTTAGCAGATGTGCCCCCAAAACTAGCATCATTTACATAATCTAAACTTTTAGCACGTTTTGCAATTTGCTCAGTTTGTTTTGGTTTTTTAGTTTGAACATCAAATGTATCATATAGTGGATTATCATCCCCACCAAATAACTTAAATTCATTACCATAACTACCAACAACTTGTTGTAATTGCTCCTTTTTACTTGAAAAAGTAACTTTTTTAACTTCTGAATAACTTTCAAGTTTCTTTTTCAAATCAGCCTGTTGATTCTTTGTTGTCTTTCGTTCAACAAACACTCTGACTTGAACATCGTTCTCAACATCAGATGCTAATTTATTTACGTTCATTAAGATTGAAAGTAACACCCCAACCAAAATTAACGTTACAGTAACAGCACTAATAGCAGCAACAGACATCCATCCATTACGACGTAAACTCTTAATACTTTCACCAAAATGACGCCTAAACGTTCTCATTTTCATAACCGTATTTTCCTCCTTCTTCATCTCGGGCAATACGGCCATCTTCAATAGCCAACAAACGATGTGGATATTTGTTCACAATAATACTATTATGAGTTGCCATGATAACTGTTGTCCCTTGTTCATTAACTTTTTCTAAAATTGACATAATATCATCTGACGTTTCAGGGTCTAAATTCCCCGTTGGTTCATCAGCAATTAAGACTTCTGGTTTATTTGCAACTGCACGTGCAATCGCAATTCTTTGTTGTTCACCACCAGATAATTCTTCCGGAAATTTATCCGCCTTGTCAGACAAATCAACAAGATCTAGCACGTAATCAACACGTTCTTTAATTTCTGCAGGTTCTTTTTCAATAACTTCTAACGCGTATGCAATATTTTCAAAAATTGTTAAACGAGGTAATAATTTGAAATCTTGGAATACAATTCCTAAATCTCTTCGTAAAAATGGTACTTCTTTTGGTTTCATCGTTTCTAAATGAAAATCATTTACTGTGATTTCACCAGATGTTGCTTGTTCTTCATGGTACATCATTTTTATAAATGTCGACTTTCCGGCACCACTAGGTCCAACCACATATACGAATTCACCTTGGTCAATTCGAAGATTAATATCATTGCTTGCAATAATATCATCAGAATATTGTTTAAATACATTTTTAAATTCTATCAAACAGTGAATCCTCCTGTGTCTATTTTCATAACATTTTCATTATAGCATGATTATTTACCTTTATATTGCAGTAGTCTTACAATTAAGTTTCATTTTTTAACTTGGATTTTCATTTTTTAATTTCCACTGTAAATAAGCATTAATAAATCCATCTATATCACCGTCCATTACCGCTTGAACATTACCAGTCTCAAAATCGGAACGATGATCCTTAACCATTGAGTATGGGTGGAACACATATGATCGAATCTGCGACCCCCATCCAATATCCATTTGTTCACCTTGAATGGCAGCACGTTCTTTTTCTTTTGCTTCCATTTCAAGTTGATATAACTTAGATTTCATCATACTTTCAGCCGTTGCCCTATTTTGAAATTGTGACCGCTGCGCTTGGCTCGAAGTTACTATCCCTGTTGGAATATGAATTAATCTAACTGCTGAAGATGTTTTATTAATATGTTGTCCACCAGCTCCGGATGATCTAAATACTTCCATTCTGATATCATCTTGATTTAATTCTATTTCGACTGAATCATCCAACTCTGGCATCACATCAACAGATGCAAAAGACGTGTGGCGTCGACCAGCAGCATCAAAAGGTGAAATACGAACTAATCGATGCACCCCTTTTTCACTCTTAAGATAACCATACGCGTTTACTCCCTTAATAAGAAGCGTCACACTTTTCAATCCCGCTTCATCGCCAGATTGATAATCTACTGTTTCGACGATTAGCCCACTTTTTTCAGCCCATCTCGTATACATTCTAAGTAACATTAATCCCCAATCCTGAGATTCGGTACCTCCTGCACCTGGATGGATTTCTAAAATAGCATTTCTGCTATCATAAGGTTCATTCAATAATAATCGTAATTGATACTTGTCGAGTGCTTTTTTTGTCTCGTTAAACAAGTCATCAAATTCTATTAGCATATCATTATCATTTTCTTCTTGTAATAATTCAAGCATGACTTGTAATTCTGATACCTTACTCTCTAAATCATGAAACGCATCATATTTACCTTTTAATTGATTGTTTTCGTCAATAACTTTTTGTGCTTCTTCTTGGTGATTCCAAAAATCTGGGTTAGCCATTCGTTCTTCATTTTCAGAAATACGTTCATTCAGCGTCTCTAAGTCAAAGAGACCCCCTGAAGTTAGTTATTTTTTGTTCCATTTCATTAATTTGTTTCCTATAATCGCTTAATTCCATCAATTTTCTCCTTAATTTACTAAAAAGAGTCACCTTCAAACTCTATCGAATTCGGAAGTGACTCTTTAATAATGTTCTCTGATTAACTTTTTGATTAACGTTTAATATTTTGTCTGATTTCAGCTTTCATAAATAAACGTGTCACTTCAAATTCTATTGCTCCAACGACTTCTTCGAACATTCTAAATCCATCTGATTGGTATTCAACTAGAGGGTTTAATTGTCCGTAGCCACGTAGTCCAATAGACTGACGAAGTTGATCCATTGCATCAATATGCGCTGTCCATTTATCATCAACAACACGTAACACAACCACTTTTTCAAATTCAAGCATTTGTGCTGCATCAACTAATTGATCTTCTTTAATTTCATAGTTCTTTTCAGCGCGGTCGACCAAGTAGGCTTCGATTTGGTTAGCATCTTTACCTTCTAAATCTGCCAATGAGATACTGTCTTCATTAACCATTGAAGAGACAGCAAAATCTACAATAGCTTGTAAATTCCATTCATTTTGGTCACCTTGCGTGTGCATCTGAACAATATGATTAACAGTACGTTGTATCATAGGCATAATAACAGGTTTTAATGTTTTTTCTTCCATAATAATTTGTTGTCTCTGGTTATAAATAACCTCACGTTGTTCACGCATAACATCATCATATTGTAAAACATTTTTACGTGTATCATAGTTATTACCTTCGACACGTTTTTGTGCTGATTCAACTTGTTTTGTAATCATACGACTTTGGATAACAGCGTCATCTTCAGTAATGTTCATACGTTCTAAGAAGCTCTTAATACGTTCTGAACCGAATCGTAACATCAAATCATCTTCCAAAGAAAGATAGAATTGTGTCATCCCATCATCCCCTTGACGGCCAGCACGGCCACGAAGTTGATTATCAATACGACGAGATTCATGGCGTTCTGTACCAATAACAGCTAATCCACCAATTTCTTTAACGCCAGGGCCTAATTTAATATCAGTTCCACGTCCGGCCATATTCGTAGCTATGGTAACAGCACCACGTTGTCCAGCATTTAAAATGATTTCAGCTTCACGTTCATGATTTTTAGCATTTAAGACAGCATGTGGAATTTCAGCATCATCTAACATTTGTGCCAATAATTCTGACGTTTCAACTGCTACAGTACCAATCAACATAGGTTGACCAGCTTCATGGCGTTCTTTGATATCAGCAATGACAGCTTTAAATTTGCTATTTAAAGATGGATACAATAAATCTGCTTTATCATCACGAATAATAGGTTTATTCGTTGGAATTTGAACAACTTCCATATTATAAATTTCACGGAATTCTTCTTCTTCAGTTTTAGCAGTACCCGTCATACCAGATAATTTCTTGTACATTCTAAAGAAATTTTGGTAAGTGATGTTAGCCATTGTTTTAGTTTCGTCTTCAATTTCAACATGTTCTTTAGCCTCGATAGCTTGATGAACACCATCAGAATAACGACGACCTTCCATAATACGACCAGTAAATTGATCAACAATCATAACTTCACCATCTTGTACAACATAATCTTTATCACGTAGCATAACAAAATTAGCCCGTAATGCATTATCCAAATGATGAGTCAAAATTGTATTATCTGTATCATATAAATTATCTAGTCCAAAATATTTTTCACCTTTACGAATTCCTTCTTCGGTTAATGAAATTGATTTTGATTCAAGATCAATTTTATAGTCTTCTTCTTCAGTTAACGTTTTAACAAAACGATCTGCACGAACATACATGGCAGTCGTCTTTTCAGCTTGACCAGAAATAATCAACGGTGTTCTAGCTTCATCAATCAAAATTGAATCAACTTCATCGACGATAACATAGTTTAAAGGTCTTTGAACCATATCTTCACGATAAACAACCATGTTATCACGTAAGTAATCAAAGCCTAATTCACTATTTGTTGAATAGGTAATATCAGCTGCGTAGGCTTCGCGCTTTTCTTCAGCTGTTTTTTCGTTAATATTCAATCCGACAGTTAAACCTAACCATGAATATAATTCGCCCATTTCTGTTGCATCACGGCTTGATAAATATTCATTAACAGTAACAACATGAACACCTAGACCTGAAATTGCATTTAAATAAACGGGCATAGTAGCTGTTAAAGTTTTACCTTCACCAGTTTTCATCTCCGCAATATCACCATTATTTAAAACCATTCCACCAATCATTTGCACACGGAATGGGTATAGTCCTAACACACGTTTTGCGGCTTCTCGTACCACTGCAAATGCTTCTGGTAAAAGATCATCAAGCGTTTCACCTTCTTGATATCTTGCTTTAAAAGCAGGTGTTTTAGCTTTTAGTTCATCATCAGATAATAAAGCCATCTCGTCGGCCATATTTTCAATATTATCGGCTATTTTGCCTAGTTTTCTTAATTCACGATTATCACTTTCAACCCATTGTCTTAATACATTTGCCATTTAGCTTTTCCCCTTATATATCAAACACATTTATTGAATTATTTTTAATTATAATATCATTTTTTATAGTATCACTAAATCAATAAATTTTAAACTAAAATAACAAAAAAGCCCTGAGTAGTTAACTTACTCAACAGGCTTTTCAAGGTTAGTTTAATCTTCAGCTTCAATTAAACCATAGCGACCATCTTTACGTTTGTAAACAATGTTAATACCCTCTGTATCAGCATCTTCGTAAATAAAGAAGTTATGGCTCAACATATCCATTTGTAAAATAGCTTCTTCACTATTCATTGGTTTTAAAGAAACATGCTTTGTCCGAACAACATCAAATTTGCTTACTTCATCAATAGAATCTGATTCTTCATCAGCAATTTCATTACGAATTTCAATATCTTTAATTCCCTTGCCTCTTGATTGGCGATTAATTTTAGTTTTATATTTGCGAATTTGACGTTCTAATTTATCAGTCACAAGATCAACACTTGAAAGTAAATCTTGTGATGTTTCTTCAGCTCGAAGGACGAGAGAAGGCATCGGAACTGTCACTTCAACTTTGGCCGTTTTATCTGAATAAACTTTTAAATTAACATGGGCCGTTGAATTAGATGTATCAGTAAAGTATTTTTCTAATTTAAATAATTTCTTTTCAACATAATCTCTAGTAACATCTGTAACTTCAACATTTTCACCGCGAATATTGTATTTTAACATAATAAACTCTCCCTTCAATCTACAGCAGGTAACGAAACTATTAATTACCTTACCGCTTGATTTAATTATAAGCGAATAGACTTAAATTTACAAATGATATCCCTTAACAAATCTATTTAAAACGCCATTGTAATCGTTAACAGTCATTTTAACTTTTGCTTAAATATATCATACTAATTTATTTAAAAATTGTACCTATTGTTCATTATCTTGCAAGGGTAATACTCTTAATGCTTTTAGCATTTTGTGCTAACAAAATATGGGCATAAAATAGTGTTCGGCCGGTAGTATAAATATCATCCACAATCAAAACAACTTTATCCGATAAATCTGGGCAATCTGGACTAAGTTCAAACGGTTGAATTAATTCAAGCCTTTGTTGCCTATTTTTATGCGATTGTTTTTCTTTAACCGTATTATTTCGCACTAAAAAATGATCATGCTTAATATCTAAAAGACCACAGACTTGATTAAATCCTCGATTATTTAACGTTTCAGAATCAACAGGTATCACCACGAGGTAATCAAAATCAATTGTTTCTATTTTGTGCTTTAATTGTACTTGAAAAATAGTTCTCAGCTGATAATCACCATTAAACTTATAATTTTTAATGATATCTTTCATAAAATCATTATAAATGTACAACGCTTGATTCTGAAAATTTAAATTAGGATAAATAAGTTGCCATTTCTTACAATCCGCACATAATTGTGGCCTATTTTGTTCTCGACCGCATCCTCTACAGGCTAACTGAGTATTAATCAATCGTAACTGCTCCTGGCATCTCTTACAAACTATCTTTTTTTCATAAGGTTTAGTCGATAATATAAATGCTAGCGTTAATTTTTGACTAAATGTATTATGACAAATCTGACAGTTTCTCATATCTTTAATTTCCTTGCTTTACGATTCATCGTTTTTATTTGTCCAACTGCCTTTTTTATTGAAATCGTGTAGTCACAACATAAAAAGATAACGTCACCAAACGGACGATTGACATTACGTCCCACTCTGCCAGCAATCTGAACTAACGCTGCCGTTGAAAAAGTTTTATCATCTGCACCCAGAACAAAAACATCCAGATTAGCAAATGTCACACCACGTTCTAAAATTGTTGTTGTGATTAGATACCGTAGTTCGCCTGTTCTAATTGCCTTAACTTTATCTAGTCTATCTGGATCTTCAGAATAAACAGTGTCCCCCTTTAAATTAGGAAACTTCTTTTTAAATGCTTCCATTACTGGTTCCAATAACCAAATTTTCGGCACAAAAATTAAAAATGGATCCTTACGTTTTAGCCACTCTGTCATTTTCAGTGTTAATTTTTTGGGTAAACGTCCTTTTTTTAAATTCTTTTCCCACGCTTTTTCAAATTTAATTTTAATTTCAGGCAATAATTGACCATGAAAGCGTATTGGTAAATAACTAACCGTTAATTGTTTTAAGCGAACCTCCTTTAACAGATCCTCACTTGGGGTTGCCGTTAAAAATAAACTTGCCCCTTTTTGTTTAGTTGCTTGTGTTGTTGCTTGAAGCAGTAATTGATTCTGTGCATATGGAAAGGCATCTACCTCATCAACTATCATAACGTCAAACGCTTTATGAAATCTTAACAATTGATGTGTTGTACAGATGACTAGTTGGGTATAACGGTATGGTTCCGTTGTCTTTCCGTGCAGCAAACAAATATCAATATTTTGAAATGCTGCCTGCAATCTCGGAAATAATTCAATACAAACATCGACCCGTGGTGATGCTAAACAGATGCGCTTACCATCCATAATAGCAGCTTCAATACCTTTGAATAGCATTTCTGTTTTACCAGCGCCGGTTACCGCCCACAGTAAATGCCGGGCACCCGAATTTTTAAAAATTTGTTTCACTTCATTAGCACATATTTCTTGGCTAGTCGTTAATTCTCCATTCCACGTCAATGGACTCCCTTTTTGAGTTGAAAACAAGTTGGGTTCAGGTATAGTATAAAGTGTAGTCGTAGTTGAAATACGTCCTAATATCATACAGTATGAACAATAGTACCGGTCACCTTGTAATTTATTTTCCTTTAAATTAAGTTGTGAAAGGCATCTGCGACAGATTAATTGTTTATCTTCAATACTAATTCCTGGGTACGACGTAAGTTCATCTAAATTAATAGTTTCGTCAATTTCTGAATCAGTTATTAAACGACCATACAAACTTGAAAGTGTCATTCTCCTCAATCCCTTCAATAAGTTTAAATACGCAAAGGAACCTTAATTATGTCAAAAAATTATTTAACAATTAAAGAATCTGGTTTAGCCACATTAATTGAAAAGAAGTCTTCCTTCATTTGTCGTGTCACTCGAATCGCGACAGAATCTGATGCAGTTGCTTTTATTGAATCAGTCAAGAAATTAGAACCTAAAGCAAGACATCACTGTTTTGCATACACATTTGGTACTGAGTCTGAAATCCAACGTCAAAGCGATGATGGTGAACCCTCTGGAACGGCTGGTGTTCCCATTCTAGAAGTTATTAAAAAAAATCAGCTTAAAAATATTTGTATCGTTGTTAGTCGAAAGTTTGGTGGTATTAAGCTAGGTGCTGGTGGTTTAATCCGTGCTTATAGTAATGCTGCTTCGCAGACGATTGAACAAATTGGTATCGTTGAACGTATTTTACAAACCGAACTTATTTGCCAAATTGCTTACCAAAATGTTGGAAAACTTGAAAATTATCTTGAAAAAAATTCAATTATAATCCAACACACAACCTATCTTGAAACAGTAGAAATAACTTTAGCAGTTGATAAAAATTTGATATTAACCTTACAAGATCAACTAATCAACCTACTCAATAACCAAATAACTTTTAAATTAGGCCAAGATTTATATAATGAAATTCAAGTTAAGTAAAAAGGATGCCCAATTACTGGACATCCTTTTTACTATCTATTTTTTTGAAGTCATCGTTTTAACAATTCTTTTAATCCAATTTAGCAGTGGCTTTCGTTTAGATCCAACTAATCCGATGGACTCTACGAATAGTTCTAGTCCCACTAATGTCGCAACTGACATTAGTATTGAACCCCAAATTGATGATATTGGATAAAGTAATGAAATAAATGAAAAAATTAACGCAATGCCATATATAACTAATACTGTCTGTCGATGCGTTAACCCCATTTGCATCAAACGATGATGTAAATGATGTTTGTCTGCTTGAGAGATAGGCTTTTTATTTAAAATCCGGCGTAACATTGCATAAACAGTATCCGTAATTGGTACACCCAATATTAAAACAGGCACAATAATAGAAATAAAAGTTGCATTTTTAAGTCCAGATAAAGAGAATACTGAAATCATAAATCCAATAAATAACGCGCCTGTATCCCCTAAGTAGATTCTAGCTGGAAAGAAATTATATGGCAAAAATCCAATCAGAGCAGCAACCAGCGTAAACATCATAATTGCAATATAACTATTTGTATTAACTAAAAAGAAATAGCCTACCAAACCACTTGTAAATAAATCAATAATGGAAACCCCAGTTGCTAAGCCATCTAATCCGTCTATTAAATTAATAGCATTTGTAATAGCTAAAATCCAAATAATTGTAATAGGGAAACTCATCCATCCTAAATTAATAATACCAAAATAAGGTAAAGTGAATGTCGTCATTCGCATATTTGAAAAAAAGTAGACGATCAAGGCGGCAACTGTGATGCCAAACATCTTTTGGCGTGGTTTTAATTCAAACTTATCATCTAAAACACCGGTGATAATAATTACCAATTCAGCAACAAACAGTGTCACTAACATTTTTATTGGATATTGATTTTTTAAAATAAAAAAATTCGTAAAGTTAAAAGCTATAAAAATGGCTAATCCACCCATTGTAGGCATTGAAACCTTATTTACTCGTCTATTATTTGGAACATCGACTGCTCC
Organism: Dellaglioa sp. CoH-57-MRSF-20; assembly: GCF_056781955.1. The sequence goes on along the minus strand of NZ_JBXAXV010000006.1, from coordinate 77,867 downwards.
AATTTTAATTGAAAATAGTCTAATAACGGGAGTTAGCAACGCGGAGATAAGCGCTGTTGCGAAAAATGCTACGATAATTGGAAACATTTTGATATCTCTCCTTAAAAATATTCTGTCATAGTAGTCTTAACTATACCACGTTGTTAAATAAATACAAAAAAAGTATCAATTAAATTTAATTGATACTTTTCAATGTTTATTTTTTCAAATGATAATTATATGTTGCAACAATAATATTCTCGCGAGAATTTAAGACCGTTCTCAATCTTAAACTCGTTTGATTATGAAGAATATTTTGCCATGGTTTTCTTGGAACAAACTGTGGTACTAAGACTGTCGTTGTGAAGTTACGAGCAGCGGCATTCTTAGCAATAACATCTGTAAATTTCACAACAGGTGAAGCAATTGAACGATATGACGAATGTAAATCAACAAAACGAACACCAGGGAAACGTTCTTTAAATTCACGTTCCGTTTCATGTTCTTTTTCCGGATTTGTATCGAAAGAAACGTGCATTGCAATTACGTAGTCACCAATTGAACGTGCATAATTAATTGCACCCGTTGTAACATGCGTTACAGAACTAACTAACACGATAACTGTGGAGCCATCGTAATCATGAATTTCTGCTTCTTCTGTTAAACGTAATTGTTCGGCAACTTTATTGTAATGATCATTTATTTTATAGAATATAATATACATAACTGGCATGATAATAAAGAATGGCCATACTGTTGATAAGCGATATCTAAAGAGAATCAACAAAATACTAAATGAGATAAAGGCCCCTAAGAAATTGTAAAAGGCTTTCATAATCCAACCTTTTGGGCGATCATGATACCATTTTACAATCATCCCTGTCTGAGACAACGTAAACGGAATAAACACACCTACCGCATATAATGGAATTAATAATGACGTTGATCCATTAAATATAAATGTTAAAATAATTGATCCGGCCGCTAACGTGATAATTCCGTTAGAGTAGCCTAATCGATCACCTTTATCCATATACAAATGAGGCATAAATTTATCTTTAGCTAAATTAAACGCTAAAATTGGAAATGCCGAGAAACCTGTATTTGCAGCTAATACTAAAATCAATACTGTTGAAAATTGGAAAACGTAATACAAAATACCTTGTCCAAATGTTGTTTGTGCAATTTGTGAAAGAACAGTTACTTTTTCAGTAGGAATAATGCCATACCAATAGTTTAAGAATGTTATTCCACCAAAGAAGACTGCCAAAAGCGTCGCCATAATTGTTAAAGTAGCAGCAGCATTTTTAGCATGTGGTTTTTTGAAGAAAGGCACTGCATTACTAATTGCTTCAACACCAGTTAATGAAGATGATCCCGATGAGAATGCTTTCAAAAGTAAGGCTAGTGTAATTCCAGGAACGGCCGTACCCACAGCAGCTGTTGCGTGGTAAGGTACTTGACCTGTCATAATATTATAACCACCAACTAGTAACATCAATATAATCATAACCACGAAAAGATAAACAGGAATAGTTAAGAATGAAGCTGATTCCCGCAAGCCTCGTAAGTTCATTGCCATTACCAAAATAATAATAACCACTGAGATTGCTACTTGATGTCCATATAACGAAGGTACCGCAGAAATCAATGCCTCAGTCCCTGCGGAAACACTAACCGCTACTGTCAACATATAATCAATTAAAAGCGATCCACCAGAAATTAATCCAGCATTTTTACCTAAGTTTTTACTTGAGACAACATACGCGCCTCCACCCTTAGGATAAGCATGGATAATTTGGCGATACGAAATTGTAATTGAAGCCAATAAAACTAAGACTAACAATGCAATTGGTAATGAATACCAGATTGCCATTGCTGAAAAGCCCACTAAAACGGTAACAATTTGTTCCGTACCATACGCCACAGATGAGAGTGCATCTGACGATAAGAGCGCTAATGCCTTAAATTTTGATAATTGTTGATCTCCTTCTTCAGAAGATTTTAATGGCTTCCCAATTAAAAGTCTCTTTAAATAACGACGCATTTCTCTTTACCCCTTATGTTCTATATTTAAAAATCCATTCATAAATGATGCCAAAACAGCGCATTTATTTTACTGAATAGTTATTTTAATTACTAATTTCTATTCACCGAATTCACTCTATTTTACTCGTTTATTTTTAAATATACAATACTGCAAACAAACTTTATTTTCAGCATAAAAAAAGAGCTACTAATCCCAGAATAACACGGATTAATAGCTCTTAAATTTTCATCATTTTTTATGACAAATGGGTTACATCATACCGCCCATACCACCAGGCATTTGTTGTGGATCAGCTGCAGATACTGGTTCTGGTTTATCTGCAACAACTGCTTCAGTTGTTAATAATAAGGCTGAGACACTAGCTGCATTTTGCAATGCTGAGCGTGTCACTTTAGTTGGATCAACAATCCCAACTTCAATCATATCTTGCCATTCATTTGTTGCTGCGTTAAAACCAATACCAGGTTTTTCTGATTTTAGTTTTTCAACAATAACTGAACCCTCAAGTCCAGCATTCTTTGCAATTTGGCGTACTGGTTCTTCCAAAGCACGTTGAACAATCTTGATACCCGTTAATTCATCGCCAACTGCTTCAAGTGCAGCAACTTTACTAATAACGTTAACAAATGCAGTACCACCACCGGCAACGAATCCTTCTTCGACAGCAGCGCGTGTCGCATTCAAAGCATCTTCAATACGGTATTTGCGTTCTTTTAATTCTGTTTCAGTTGCAGCACCAACTTTGATGACAGCAACCCCACCAGATAATTTTGCCAAACGTTCTTGTAATTTTTCACGATCAAATTCAGACGTCGTTTCATCGATTTGTTTTTTAATCAAACCAACACGTTCTGTAATTTTAGCTTTATCACCAGAACCTTCAACAATAACTGTGTTTTCTTTTGTAATATTAACTTTACCAGCTGAACCTAATTGTTCAATTGTTGTATCCTTCAATTGTAAACCAAGTTCATCAGTAATCACTGTTGCACCAGTAACGATGGCAATATCTTCAAGCATCGCTTTACGACGATCACCAAATCCAGGTGCTTTGACTGCAACAACGTTAAATGTACCACGAATTTTATTCAATACTAATGTTGGTAAAGCTTCCCCATCAACATCATCGGCGATGATTAACAATGGGCGACCTTGTTCCACAATAGATTGTAATAATGGTAAGACTTCTTGAATATTAGAAATTTTCTTATCCGTTACTAAAATATATGGTGTCTCTAAGTTAGCTTCCATTTTATCGTTATCAGTTACCATATATTGTGACAAGTAACCTCGATCAAATTGCATCCCTTCAACGACATCTAATGATGTATCGATGCTTTTTGATTCTTCAATTGTAATAACGCCATCATTACCAACTTTTTCCATAGCGTCAGCAATTAAAGCACCAATTTCTTCATTAGCTGAAGATACAGAAGCAATTTGAGCAATATCTTCTTTTGTTTCAACTTTGTGTGATAATTCATGTAATTCAGCAACGGCTGCTTTTGTAGCAGTTTCGATACCACGACGAATCCCAACAGGGTTAGCACCTGCTGTCACATTCTTCATACCTTCAGTGACGATAGCTTGTGTTAAAACAGTAGCAGTTGTCGTTCCATCACCAGCTATATCATTCGTTTTTGAAGCAACTTCTGATACTAATTTAGCACCCATATTTTCAAAATGGTCTTCTAATTCAATCGCACGAGCAATTGTTACACCATCATTTGTAATAATTGGTGAGCCATATGATTCTTCTAAAACAACATTACGGCCTTTTGGTCCTAAAGTTGATTTAACGGTATTGGCTAATTGGTCAACACCTCTAAGCATTGCTGAACGAGCATCTTCAGAAAATTTTAATTCCTTTGACATAATTAATCCACCTCATCTTTAATTTAAATTTATATTAGTCTACTGTTGCAACGATATCTTTTTCATGAACAATTAAGTAGTCTTTACCTTCGAATGAAACTTCTGAGCCAGCATACTTATCAAATAAAACGGTCTCTCCAACGTTAACAGCAACAGCAATTTTTTCACCGTTATCCATCGTACGGCCATCACCAACTGCAACAATTTTTCCTGTTTGTGGTTTTTCTTGTACGTTACTTGCTAAGACGATCCCGCCTACTGTTGTTTCTTCTTCTTTTGTTACTTCTAAAATAACACGATCTGCTAATGGTTTTAACACGTTCTATCCCTCCAACACTTTTATTTAGCACTCTATCTTCCTAAGTGCTAATCACAAAATTAACTATAATCAATTTTTCAAACAATTGCAAGCATTTCAGCTCTTATTTAATAGAATTTTTAATATGAATTGAATTCGCTATCTAGTCAATTATGCTATACTTATCATACAAATTTATTCACTAGAAAAATGCACGACTATCTAATTACAGTTAAAGGAGTTCTCATGTCAAAATCAACTAGTAAAAATTCAATCGCTATTTTATTAGGCTACCTCGTTATCTTTATTTTACCAACAATTCTGAATCAACTATTTTCTTTAAAATCAGTTATCTATCCAGTAATGACGGCTGATTATGTTTTAGGAGCAATATTGTTAATTTGGTTAAATCATTACTTCAGTGCTAGAAATACAATAGATGGTTCCTCTAAATGGTCACAAATTATTTCGTGGGGTATTCTTGGATTCGTTCTAACGTTAGTAATCCAAACAGTTATTCAATTAATTTCATTCACCATTTTAAAAACGACCGTACCCTCACAAAATACAAATGAAATTATGACTATTTTTACAAAATATCCTTATTATATGTTGGCAGTCTCACTTGGTGCTCCCATTATGGAGGAACTCGTTTTTAGAAAAGTCTTTTTTGGCAATTTAGCAAGTTTCATATCACCTATTTCTGCCGCAATTCTTTCTAGTTTATTATTTAGTTTGGCACATAATGATGGCCATTTAGCTATCTACTTTTTAATTGGATTACTTTTCTGTTACCTCTACAAACGAACAGGTGACATCAAAACGTCAATGATTGCTCATATTCTTATGAATAGTCTAGTATTAATTATTCAATCGTCACTTTAAAAGAAAGGTGGAATTATTTTGATTCTGTTACAAGTACAACAAGCAGCTCGCTATTTTGGCGCAGATGTTCTTTTTGAAAATGCAAATATGGATATCAAAGACGATGCTAGGATAGCCCTAGTTGGTCGAAATGGTGCTGGAAAATCAACATTAATTAAAATGATTATTGATCAAGAGGCTACTGATGCTGGTCAAATCATTAAACATAAAGGCATGACCATCGGTTACTTAGCACAAACAACAACTGTTACTTCAGAACGTTCGATTTGGGACGAAATGAGTCGTGTTTTTGATTATTTAAAAAAAATGGAAATCCAAATTCATACATTAGAAGCCCAAATTGCTGATCCTAAAAATGCAGAAGATTCTGAAAAATTTGAAAAACTATTATCAACCTATGATCAAGTTTCACATGATTTCAGTGAAAAAAATGGCTATGGTTATGAATCAGAAATCCGTTCTGTTTTACATGGTTTTAGATTTTATGAAGAAGATTTCAATCGCGATATTAGGACTCTCTCTGGTGGTCAAAAAACACGTTTAGCCTTAGCAAAATTACTTTTAGAAAAACGTGATTTATTAATTTTAGATGAACCAACTAACCACTTAGATATTGAGACACTAACTTGGTTAGAAGGCTATTTGAAGACTTATACAGGGGCACTCTTAATTGTCTCTCATGATCGTTACTTCTTAGATAAAATTGTGACAGAAGTTTATGATATGAGCCATAATGAAACGACTCACTACAATGGCAACTACTCCCAATTTATTGTAAAAAAAGAAGCTAATTTAAAACAAGAATGGAAAGTTTTCGAAAAACAACAAGATAAGATTGAAAAACTCGAAGATTTTGTTAATAAAAACATTGTTCGAGCCTCAACAACAAAACGAGCGCAAAGTCGTCGTAAACAACTCGAAAAATTAGATAAACTTGACCGACCAGAAGGTGACGAAAAAGCCCCTCGTTTTAGTTTTAAATCTGCAGATGAGAGTGGTAATATCGTTTTAACTGTTGCCGGGGCAGCTGTTGGTTACGATAATAAAGTGTTATCTGAACCCGTTTCAATTGATTTACATAAGCATCAAGTTCAAGCTATTGTTGGCCCGAATGGTGTGGGAAAATCAACCTTACTTAAAAGTATCTTAGGCCAAATTCCATTTATTCGTGGTGAAGCATTCCTTGGCGCTAATGTTCATGTTGGCTACTACGATCAGGAGCAAAATCAATTAACAGATAAAAATACTGTTTTAGATGAACTCTGGAATGATCATCCTTCAACTCCTGAAACAGATATTCGATCATTATTAGGTGGATTTCTATTTTCTGGGGATGACGTTTTGAAACGTGTCTCAAATTTAAGTGGTGGTGAAAAAGCGCGTCTTGCTTTGACCAAACTTGCAATGGACAAAGATAACTTCCTAATCTTTGATGAACCCACTAACCATTTAGACATTGATAGTAAGGAAGTCCTTGAAAAGGCGATTGCTAACTTTGATGGTACTGTCTTACTTGTTTCTCATGACCGCTACTTCATTAATAAAGTTGCAGAAAGTATTATTGAAGTTTCAAAAGAAGGCTCTACTTACTACATGGGTGATTACGATTATTATGTTGATAAAAAAGAAGAATTAGAAGCTATCGCAGCCGAAAAAATGGCACTTGAAATTGCCTCATCTTCAGAAGTCCCTGAAGTTAAACCAACAACTAATTATCAACAAAATAAAGAAACGCAAAAGGAACAACGTAAATTAACACGTGAAATTGATCGTTTAGAATCTGAATTAAGTGAATTAGAAATTCATCAAACAGAACTTGAAGAAAAAATGTCTCAACCTACTATTTTTAGTGATGCAGATAAACTTCAGGAACTACAAACTGAACTACAATCTATTCAAACTGCAATAGAGACTGCAGAAACTAATTGGGAAGAAGCTAGCTTAGCTTTAGAATAAGCTAGCTTTTTTTTTTTTATTTATTGACATTTAAAGAATGAAAGCCTATTCTTTTGTTGTAATCTAAAAATAAAATATAAGTACACTAGGGGTGTTCTTTAGAAGAACTGAGATAGGTTTTTTCAACCTAATCCCTTCGAACCTGTAAGCCAAAACTTGCGTAGGAAAGTGTGAAGAAGGACCCCACTCTACAATTTTTTTGTCAAAGAGTGGGGTTTTTGTGTACTCAAGAGGAGAAAGTTATGCCATTAGAACTACTCGATAAACTTCGTGAAGAGAACCCAGTAATTTTCAACATTTCTAATTACATCACGGTTCAAGACGTTGCCAATGGACTCAACGCAATTGGCGCTTCCCCTATCATGCCCAGTGCGATTGAAGAAGCAGCCGAAATGTTACAAATTTCTGCTGCTGCCACAATCAATATGGGATCATTTAAAAGTTCAGAATTACCTTACATTGAGAGGGTTAGTCAAATCGCAAACGATTTAGCTATCCCACTTGTGCTAGACCCAGTTGCTGTTGCCATGCCTTACCGACAAAAAGTAATTACAAACTTGCTTGAGCATTTTCATTTTAATTTTATTCGCGGTAATGCTGGTGAAATTGCTGCATTAGCTGGTGTTGAATGGCAAGCAAAAGGTATTGATGCAGGAAATGGTTCTGCAGATTTAGCAGAAATCGCAAAAATTGTAGCCAAACGGTACAATTGTACGGTTGTTCTAAGTGGTCCTACAGACTATATTTCTGATGGAAAGCGTGTTGCAACTGTGACACAGGGAACGTCTCTTTTCCAAACACATGTTGGTTCAGGCGATATGCTTTCAAGTTTAATTGCTGCGTTTGCAGCTGTCTCTAAAGATAATGAGTTTGAAGCAGCAAGAATCGCCTGCCTTATCTTTGCAACAACTGGTGAACTTGTTGCTGATGAGTTAATTACCGAAAAACCAGGTAGTTTTATTGTTAACCTACTTGATAAACTACATTTAATAACGATAAATGAACTTTCTAATCAGATAACGATGAAAGGAGACCTATAATGCCTGATTTTCCACAAGCACTTTCAATTGCTGGATCCGATAGTAGTGGTGGCGCTGGTATGCAAGCTGACTTAAAAACGATGCAAGAACGGCATGTCTATGCTGCAACAGTTCTCGTCGCAATCACTGCACAAAACACACTTGGTGTGCAAGACAGTCTTCCCCTCCCTGCTAAAATTATTAATGAACAATTTGCCTCAATTGCAAATGATTTAGCCATTAAAGCATGCAAAACAGGGATGCTTGCAGATTCAGAACACGTTAAAGTAGTCGTTAAAAATCTGAAAAAATATCAATTTGGTCCCCTAATTGTTGACCCTGTCATGGTTGCAAAAGGCGGTGCCACACTTCTTTCTGAGGATGCTGTTGTTACAATCAAAGAAGAATTAATTCCTTTAGCCACGGTAGTAACCCCGAATATTCCAGAAGCTGAAGTCATAACTGGCTTGACCATTAATTCAAAAGAAGACATGAGTGCAGCTGGAAAAAAGATTAAATTATTAGGTGCAAAAAACGTCATCATTAAAGGCGGACATTATAACTCTGAAAATATCGTAAATGACTTTGTATTATTAGAAGATAACGATTCATTCTGGATGAGCTCGAAACGTATTGATACAATTCGAACTCATGGCACTGGTGATACCCTCTCAGCCTGCATTGCAGCAGAAATTGCCAAAGGACAAGATATTAAAACGGCCATCTTAGTGTCTAAAAAATATGTTGAAGCAACAATTAGCAACGGTATTATCGTTGGACATGGTCACGGGCCATTAAATCATTGGGCATATCGTGAGGTAACGCAAAATGAAGACATTTAATCAATCATGGTTAGCAAGTTACTTCATTGCAGGAACTCAAGACGTCGCCGACAATCAATTACTACCTACTTTAGAACGAGCGTTAAAATCAGGCATTTCTTGTTTCCAATTTAGAGAAAAAAATCTCTTAACCCCTTTAACCCGGATACAAAAAAAGACACTCGCAATTGAATGTCAGAGGTTATGCACAAAATACCAAGTTCCTTTTTTCATTGATGATGATCTACCTTTAGCACTTGAAATTCAAGCAGATGGTATTCACGTTGGCCAAAATGACCAAAAGATTCAAAATGTGATAGATCAATCGGCGGGTCAATTAGCGATTGGCCTTTCTTGTCAAACACTCGATCAAATTAAACAAGCCAATCAATTATCAGGTATCGCTTATATTGGTAGTGGCCCTGTCTTTCCTACAAAATCAAAGTCAGATGCGACTGCGCCTCTCGGAATAGCTGGCTTAAATCAATTACTATCAATTAGTAAACTCCCGATTGTTGCAATTGGTGGTATTTCAGAAAATAATTTAGCCAAACTGGCTACTACAACTGTTTCGGGAGTTGCTGTTATTTCCTTGATTGCTAAAAGTCCGAACATTGAACAAACAGTTCAATCCATAAATCATTATTTTAAATTGGAGGACGATTAAGATGACAGAAACTAAAGAATTACGTGGACAATTTTTACTTTGGCTAGGTGCGGCCATTTCAATTGCCGAAATTATGACGGGCATGTTACTAGCTCCACTTGGCTTTTCTAAAGGTTTCCTTGCAATTCTAATTGGTCATTTAATTGGTTGTGGTCTCTTCTTACTACCTGCTGGTTATATTGGTGCCAAAAAGCATCAGACAGCCATTCAGTCAACTAAAGTTGCTTTTGGCTCAACAGGTGTGCTCTTATTTTCACTTATCAATTTGATTCAACTAATTGGTTGGACCGCTGTTATGATCGTCAACGCAATTTCAGCAATGAATGGTATTTCAAGTTCCTTACTTAATTTTAAAAATTCAATTATTATGGGACTTGTCATAGCTATTTTGATTATCATTTGGTTATTAGTTAGCGAAAATAGTTTGTATCGAATTAATTTAATTGTTGTTAATTTATTAGTTATTGGTGCAGGTATCATGATTTTTTTAATTTTCAAAGTACCCGTTTCACATACTTCCAATGGCTTAAATATGACATTTGGATCAGCTGTTGAATTAAATATCACCATGGCGTTATCTTGGCTACCACTAATAGGTGATTACACAAAATCAACAAAACATCCACTTGCTATGTCTACAGTTAGTTCGTTTAGCTATTTTTTAGGTAGTTTAATCATGTTTACCATTGGCTTACTTTTAACAACTAGAACCGGATTCACTGATTTTACCTCGTTCTTGGCTACATCAGGTTTAGGTATAATCGCATTATTCATTATTATATTTTCAACTGTTACAACCACATTTTTAGATGTTATGTCAGCAACAATTAACGTTCAGAATATACATTCCTTTAAACATATGAAATTGATTAGTATCATTATAGTTGCGCTTGGCTTAGTCATTGCATGGGTAGTTCCTATTGATAATTATCAAAATTTCTTATATTTTATCGCGTCAGTTTTTACACCATTATATGCAATTGTTTTTGTCACTTACTTTATTATGAAAAAAACGTTGCCTTATTGGTTAAATATTATTTGGTGGTTAATTGGCATTATTGCGTACTATCAATTACAACAATTTGATTTTATTTTTGGAACCACAATTATTATTCTATTCGGACTAGGATTACTCGTTTATCTATCCCAATTTATTTTACCAAAAAATTATTTTAGAAATATAAATTAACCATTTACAAAAAAATAGAGATTTAGCGTTCTCCCCAGTGTTAAACAACTGTTTAGCATTACAAGGCGAACTCTAAATCTCTATTTTAATTTTATAATAATTAAACTATCCAATCAAATTCTAAACTAGGATCAGCATTTAAATTTAATCCTGCACGTTGACCTTTAATAAATTCAACATATCCTGCTGCACCAATCATTGCAGCATTATCACCACATAATTTAATGGGCGCCTTCACAAATTCAATATCATTCATTTTCTTCATATCAGATTCAAGTCTTGTACGTAACCCTTTATTAGCTGCCACACCACCGGCTAAAATTAATTGTTTAATATCATACTCATGACAAGCACGTACCGTTTTCTCAGCAAGTACATCAATCACACTTTGTTGAAAGCTTGTTGCTAAATCAGCCCGGTCCAACTCTTCGCCTAATTGATCTGCATGGTGAACTGTATTGATGAAGGCACTTTTCAATCCACTGAAACTAAAGTCATAACTGTCATCTTTGATCATGGCACGCGGAAAATTAAACGTATCTTGTCCAGTATGTGCAAGTTCATCAATTTCTTTTCCTGATGGATAAGTCATCCCAAGAACACGCCCAACTTTATCATAAGCTTCACCTGCTGCGTCATCACGTGTCTCACCAATAATTTCAAATTGACCTTCTTCAGGCATATAAACTAACTCAGTATGTCCACCCGAAACGAGTAAAGCCATTGATGGATACACTATTTCAGATTCATAGCGCGCTGCAAAAATATGGCCTGCCATATGGTTAACGGGAATTAAAGGCAACTCGTGAGCAAATGCGATAGCTTTAGCAGCAGAAACACCTACTAGTAAAGCACCAACTAATCCTGGTCCATAAGTAACCGCAACAGCATCTAAATCATCATAAGTTACATTTGCTTCTGTCATAGCATCTTTAATACAACTCGTAATTTGTTCAATATGGTGGCGGCTGGCAACTTCAGGTACAACACCACCAAAACGTTTATGACTATTAACTTGCGTTGCAATGATGTTCGACAAAATAAGATGACCGTCTTCGACCACTGCGACACTAGTTTCATCACAACTTGATTCAAATGCTAAAATTAGATTTCTTTCCGTTTTATCCATTGAGACCTCTTTCAACTTAATTCATATTCCTTTATTTTAATTTAAGCAACATATCAACAGCATCTTGCCCATCTTCAACATAATAATTCTCTCGGATACCCACTTTAGTAAATCCTAATTGGTGGTATAGATTTAAAGCCGTCTGGTTATCACGGCGAACCTCTAAACTAACTGTTCTAAATCTCATTAAACGAGCACGCCTTGTAATAGACGTTACCAAAAAGTTTCCCATCCCTCTACCCTGACATTCAGGTAGAACAGCAATATTCGCAATATGTACGTCTCCCGTTATTGCATCCGTTGAACAACCAATAAAGCCTAACATTTTATCTTCCTTACGTAAGACTAAATAAAGTGTTTTGCTTTTTTGGCAAATTTCGCCTTCAAATATTTTTGCACTCCATGGTGATTTACCATCATAAACTGCTTTTTCAATCTCAAGTAGTTCCGGAATATCAGGTACAACAGCACGTGTCATAAAATAACTTTCATTTCTAATTTTAATTCTATGATTCTGAAAAACTAATGTCCTAACAGGTTCATCTGGTCTTAATTCTGGAATAATTTGTTTCACTCGTGCTTTAAATTTTTTCAACATAGGTATTATGATCCTTATCTGAATGGGTTTCTAACCATTGCGTCTCTGCTTGCGTTAATCGTAAATAATTCGGAATAAATGTCTCCTGATTAGCGGGCTCTTTATCTTTACCAATTAATCCCAAAATAAATGCCTGAGGAATATTTAAAAATGAAGCTGGAAACTGTGCCTGATCACCTAAAATATCGATAATTTGTTGTTTAAATAAATCGACATCAGTTCCAACAAAAATTTGTGGTCGGTTACGCTCTTTTAATTCAGTCACCCAAGTCACAAGTTCTCTATGCTGGTCTGGTAATTCATTTACAAGCTCATTATCATTTTTATACAAACCTGAGAATACGTAATTCCTACGTGCGTCAAATAACGGTACAATATCAGAATCACTATTTGTGGAAATACCTGCAGCCAACATTGCTAAACTAGAGACACCAACTAATTCACAATCTAATGTAAATGCTAGTGTTTTAGCTGTGGCAACGCCAATCCTGAGACCAGTAAAAGATCCTGGACCTTGTGCAACCACAATTCGGTCTAGCTCTGCAGGCTTAATACCTGCTAATTTCATGACATCAGAAATTGCTGGCATCAATGTAATACTGTGATTTTTTTTTATATTCGTTGTGATAGTTGCTAATAATGCACTATCTTCTAAAACAGCGACGCTGAGTGGTATATTCGATGTATCAATTGCTAAAATTTTCATTCATATCTTCCTTTATCTCTGCTTTGTTAACATTTTAGCACAAAAATAGTATCACAAATTTTTTCTAAGAGAAAATTAACAAAAAAATAGGACAAATAATTGTCCTATGGTTAATAACTAATTTATTTTGAAAATCCATTTGGATGCGTCTGTTCAAAAGTCCATGCTGTCTTAATGATATCTTCCATATTTTCATACTTAGGAGCCCAACCAAGAATTTCATGTGCTTTTTCACTTGCTGCAATTAAAGTTGAAGGATCACCTGCACGACGTGGTGCAATTTCTGCAGGAATTTCTTTACCTGTTGCACGGCGTGCTGCTTCTAGAATTTCCATATTTGAAAATCCATTAGATGAACCCAAGTTAAAGGCATTACTTTCATTTCCCGCAAGTAAGTAATCTAAGGCGCGAATGTGCGCATCTGCTAAATCAAGAACATGCACGTAATCACGGACGTTTGTACCATCTTTGGTATCATAATCGTCCCCAAAAATTTGTAATTTTTCACGTTCTCCGTTAGCAACTTGTAAAATAATTGGAATTAAATGTGTTTCAGGATTGTGATCTTCACCGATGCTACCATCTGGTTTTGATCCAGCAACATTGAAATAACGTAATGCGACAAACTTAACACCATCTGCAACGTCAGTCCAGTGCATAATTTTTTCCATGGCTAATTTACTTTCACCATATGGATTTGTTGGAATTTGAGGGTCATCTTCATGAATTGGGACAACTTTAGGTTCACCATATGTTGCAGCTGTTGAAGAAAAGACGATTTTTTTAACGCCAACTTCAGTCATGACTTCAAGTAAATGAATCATCCCTGCTGTATTATTGTCAAAATATTTTAATGGTTTTACCATTGATTCACCAACAAGAGATGAAGCTGCAAAATGAATAACTGCTTCAATATCCTCATTTTTGAAAACATTGCGCATAAAATTTTTATCCGCAATATCTCCTTGATAAAATTTTGCCTTTTTATTAACAGCCTCTAAGTGCCCTGTCACTAAATTATCGACAACAACAACATCACGACTATTTTCTACTAATTGATCAACAGTATGTGAACCAATGTAACCTGCGCCACCCAAAACTAAAATTGACATTTAAATTCCTCCAAATAGTTTATTTTCTTTATTATAACTTATTTTAGTAAATTTATCAGTGATTCACCCTTCTTTAGCAAATAAATAGACGACGAAAATAAATTCGCCGTCTGGTTAATTTCTATAAGTCACCCGTTAAAAATTGTGCTTGGCCCATGCCAAAGCTCCAATCTTCATCAGTATTAGTTGTTAAATTAATCATTAAATCTTCTGGTCTCAATCCAACTTTTGTTTGTAACTGTTGCATTAACTGTTGATAGAAGGTTTCTTTTTGCTCTGTCGTTCTTGGTCGCGTTGTTAAACTAAAGACCAATACTTCTTTTGTTCGCATAAATCCAAGCCCAGTATCTAAAATTTGCATTTCATTTATTGGATGTTGAGTGACAATTTGATATCTGTCACTAACTGGTGCGCCAAATGAATTAAGCATTACATCATAAGCAATATCTAAAATTTCTTTTATTTGGCCTTCAGAACGGCCTTCAATCATATCAATTTTCATCAATGGCATAGATTGAATCCTCCTATAATCGTTTACCTAATCTTTGGATTTGTTTATTATTACCAACCATATATAACAAAATAATTTGAATTGGAATTAAAATTAAATCTTTGATAGCACGTGCATAGATAATTGTCCAAGGTGACTGGTACATTAATACTAGCCAGAATGTATTTAACAATAAATCAATAACAACGACATTGATTAATACGGCAATAATAATTCGCGGTAACGTAAATGGTTTTTTATAAAATACAAGTCCATAGAAAAACGCACCTAAGAAAGCAGATAGCGAGAATCCCCAGAAAAATGTACCTCCTTTACTGAATAATACTGTTCCAAGTAAATCCGATAAAACAGAACCAATACCACCCAGTAATGGGCCAAACCACGCCGCTAATAGATAAGTCGCAATAAAAGTGAAACTTATCCGTAACGTCAATACCTGATACGATAATAAATTAGTTAGAATAATTTGACCAGCCAATAATAGACCCATCACCGCTATATTCTTTGCGGTTAACCTCTTTGTTAAATTTTCCATGATTCAGACATCTCCTCGTTGGAGTTGCCACATTGTGGTATGCGGCGAATGCGAAAACACAACCGCAGCTATCGCTAGCCTTCGTCCAAAAGACACATTCCGTCCTTTTGGCACTTAACGCTGTATTCTCTACCCCGAAATTTTGTATTTTACTACTTGTGTAGTATACCACTAAAAAGAAAATAACTTTGGGTGTTTCTTTTTAATTTATTTTCTTTTCACGAATCATAAAAATTAGTCCCATAAGTAATCCTAACGCAGCAGGAACTATCCAACTTAAGCCAATATTAAACAGTGGTAAATAATGATTTGCAAATGCTAACATATTTTTAGCAAAAGCTAAATTTTTAATTGAAATTGGCATCGCGTTTAGTCCATCAAAAATGGCACTAAAAAGCGTTAAAACGGTTAACCATTTGTAGATAATGCTGACTTTTAAGTCATACTTATTTAAAGTAGGTTCTAAACAGGCAGCAATCATCAATACAATAGCAAGTGGGTAAAGCAACATCAAAACTGGTGTTGATAATGTAATTAATTGATCTAACCCAACGTTGGCAATTAAACAACTAATCACACAACCAAGTGTTAAATACAATTTATAGCTACCATGACCAATAATTTCAACACATGTTTTAGCACATGCGCTAGTCACGCCAATTGCCGTTTTAATACAAGCAACAACAATAATTGCAGCAAGAAAGAAACTTCCGAATTGTCCAAAATAACGTTGAGCAACTTGAGCTAAAATAGCACCACCATTACCAGAATGTGGAAATACACCCAGACTCGTTGCCCCAAGATAGGCCAAGCATGTATAGATGATTCCCATCAAAATAACACTGATACTACCAGAATAGATAATCCCTTTAGTAATTGATTTAGGATTCGTAATACCTAAATCTTTAATTGTATCCACAATGATAATACCAAAAGCCAAACCAGCGAGTGCATCCATAGTGTAATATCCTTGCCCAAAAGCAGACATAAAAGCACCATTCTTGTAAGAACTTGTTGCGGGGAAATCTGAAAAATTACCCATTGGCTTAATAAATACAAATAACAATAAAATAGCCAACGCACATAAAAATATGGGATTTAAATACTTACCAACATAGACTAATATCTTGGTTGGTTTAACTGCCAAAAGCCAAACTATTGTGAAGAATAAAATTGAAAATAATAATAGCCATACTGAATGTTGGCTGGCTTTAATATGTGGTGCAATTCCAATTTCAAACGGAATAGTTGCTGATCTTGGACCTGCAAATAGCGGTCCAATAGTTAGGTAGAGCAACATTGTGAAAATTATGCCATACGTTCGATTAACCTTAGAGGCTAAATCGAAAACTCCCCTACTTTTAGACAATCCAATAGCAATTACACCTAAAAAAGGTAACCCAACACCAGCAATTAGAAAGCCTAAATTACCTATCCACAGGTTTTGTCCGGATTGTTGACCTACAAAGACTGGAAAAATTAAATTTCCCGCGCCAAAAAATAAACCGAATAACATTGAGCTAATAAATAAATACTCATTCTTACTTAATTGTTTTTCTTTCATTCTCATAACCACCTTATCTGTTCATATACAGTAACAAATTCATAGTCAAAGTACAATATAATATGTATAATCTAAGTGTCAGCAAGGAGGAAAATATGAAAAAAATATTAATTTTACACACTGGTGGTACAATCGCCATGTCTGAAAATCAAGAAACAGGCGCAGTTGCACCTGGTGCAGAAAACCCTTTAAACCAAGTTGAAAATCCATTTGGTGATCGTTTCGATTTAATCACTGAAAATATTTTTAACTTACCATCCCCACATATTGGCCCCATAGAGATGCTAATTATTCAAAAAAGAATTATGCGTGCATCCGCGGAAGCGATTGATGGTATTGTTATTACTCACGGTACGGATACATTAGAAGAAACTGCTTATTTTTTAGATCTTACATTACCGAACCATCTACCTGTCGTTTTAACAGGTGCTATGCGTTCCGCAAATGAAATAGGCTCAGATGGCTTACACAATTTTCAAACAGCCATCTTAACTGCAGCAAGTGATGATGCAGTTGATAAAGGTGTCTTAGTTGTTATGAATGATGAAATTCATACAGCACGCTATGTAACAAAAACACATACAACAAATGTCGCAACTTTTAGAACACCAACGTTTGGCCCAATTGGTAGTATCGCTAAAGATAACGTGACCTTTTTTGCCGAATTGCTAAGCCAGACTTGCTTAGCAATCGACAAAGTTGTTGATCATGTTTATTTAATTAAGGCTTATGCTGGAATGGATGCTGATTTACTTGGTTTTCTTAATAATGACCAAACGAACGGTATTGTCATTGAAGCTCTTGGTGCAGGAAATCTTCCCCCACAAGTTTTAGCTAATCTTCAAAAATTAATTGATCGCGATATTCCAGTTGTAATTGTTTCACGTTGCTTTAATGGCGTGGCACAAGATGTTTACGACTATGAAGGTGGTGGCGTTCAATTGAAAAAAATGGGCGGCATCTTCTGTCGTGGCTTAAATGGTCAAAAAGCAAGAATCAAACTATTGGTTGGATTAAGTGCTGGTCTTGAAAAAGAAGAACTCTCGATTTATGTCGCAGATGCTTTATCATAAAAATATAAAAAATGCTCTGAGTAACTGGATAGACTTCCAGTTACTCAGAGCATTTTTTATTCTAACGTTTCGTCCACTCACAGTCAGCTTCACAATAAACATCATCACCAATTTTAATCTGGTGATGTGTCGTTAAGTTATCAATAACAACGATACTATCTATCTTATGACCATAGTGAATTTCTTTTTCATATTTAATATTCATATGTTTCAAATCATGTGACATTAAAAAGTCTTCTGACAATGAATCTAATAACCAATCAAAATATTTTGAATTGTTTACATGTTGATTTGGATCAATATCAAAGAATCGAACGTCATATGATTTTTTAGCAGCTATTGTATCTTCTTTCATGATACCAACTGGTTTCTCCAAACGCTCAATTCTTCGTGTATATTCAGCACCAAAAGGTTCAATAACTTCTGGCAATACACGAGTCATTTTACGTGTTTTATGATCCATTAAAACAAATACAGCATGAATATGTGCACACTCATTACCTGCTTCATCATGAACCCAGAAATCTCGGTAACAGAAGAAACGATTGTACGAAACAGCCTCAGTAGTTAATGTTAAATTCTCATCAATATGTGGTATTCTCGAAATATCAATAAGATATTGTGTAATAACCCAACCAAAGCCCAAATTTGTTAAATCTTTTTCAGTAATTCCTAAGCTATCACTTTGGTCTGTTGAAACCAAAATAATCATGTTAATTAGCATTGCTACTGTCACACGCCCACTTTTATCGCCTTCATAGTAAACCGCACGATGTAGCTCACTAAATTTATTATCTGCCAATATGTTCACTCCTTAAATCTGATGATACAGATTATAAACTTCTTGTTTTTTCATCTCTTGTTTCTTAGCAATCTCTTTTATCGCATCATTAGTTTTCATACCTGTTTCAATCAAATAATCAACTTGTTCTTCAATTGACATATTAGCCAGATGATCAACTTCCGTTGCTTCTGGCGAATCATTTCCCTCAACAATTACACAAAATTCTCCACGGACTTGCTCAGTGCCAGCCCATTTGATAGCATCATCCAGTGTTCCACGCAAGAATTCTTCATAACGTTTAGTTAATTCTCGGCATAGTACAACTTTACGCTGACCACCAAGGCTAGCAGCTATTTGTGTTAATGTTTTTTTCAAGCGATGTGGTGCTTCATAAAAAATAAGCGTCATTGTTTGATTTTTCAACTCAGCTAATTCTTCTTTTTGACTCTTAGGTTTTCGCGATAAAAAACCATAGAATAAGAACGGTTGTGGCGCTAATCCAGAAGCTATTAATGCAGTGATCCCGGCATTTGCCCCAGGAAGTGGCACAACTGGAATCTTAGCTTCAATACATGCTTTAACAAGATCATGCCCAGGATCACTAATTGATGGCATTCCTGCATCACTTACTTGTGCGATTGATTGACCAGCCAATATTTTATCAACAAATTGCGGAATACGTTCTTGCGTATTATGTTCATGAAAACTCAATTGACTTGTTTCAATTTCAAAATGATTTAATAATTTTTGTGTGTTTCGTGTATCTTCGGCTGCTATATAGTCAACCTCTTTTAAAATATCAATCGCTCTAAACGTCATATCAGATAAATTACCAATTGGTGTCGGTACTAAATATAATGACCCAGTTGTCCCTTTACCTTGAAAACTGCTTTGTGCTGCTATTTCACTCATACTTCGCGCTCCCCATAAATTAAATCTAAACAGAAAGCACAAGGTTCATCATCGACTCGACGTGATCCGTACATCCCTTCAATATTACAAATATGAAAACCTTGATCATATAATTTTTCTAAGTTTTGACGTGATTTTGACAGATTTGCATCGGAAGATTCATTAAAATTCTTAGACGTTTGTCGTTCTATTTCACTTAATCGTTCTCTCAAATGTTGGTTTTCAATCTCCAATTCAGCGTTATTTTCAAGAACACCAGTCATATCAGATTTTATTGTTTCAAAACTCGATAACATTTTTTTCATTTCTTCCTCGATAGCTATAAAATTATCATATAGTTGACGCTTATCCACAAAATCACCTTCATTTCATATTTTATAAATCTATTAATTTTAACGTTGTTACTTCAATTGCACTTTGAAATGTCATATTTATTTGGAGCATCGTTTTAATTTGTAAACAACCATCTAATATAGCAACTAACTTTTTATCACTAATCATTTGAGTTATTTTATCAATTTCAGTTAAACGATTAGAAAAACTCACTTGTTCCTTACGATTATAACGGACAAGTAAACAATCACGCGCTAACAGTACCATTAAATCAACCATCAATGCCTGTTGTTGTTTTTCTTTTGCGAGTGGCACTAGTTTTGTTTGTACCAAAATGAAACTTTCAGCATCATTTTTCAATAATTTACTGAACCAATTCCAAACTTGATTTGTCATTTCAGTAAAATTCTCATCTTGTGCTAATGCTACAGCATGGCTTGTACTCTCAGTTACATGAACAAGTAACTGAGCCTGATCTTTCAAGATACCTTGATTTAATAAATTTTGAATCAATTTTTCTTGAGAGAGTGCGACAAAATTAACCAGTTGGCACCGTGATTGAATAGTTGGCAAAATTTGATTTTTATTTTCTGTTAATAAGAAAGCTTTCACATTTCCAACAGGCTCTTCTAAAAATTTAAGTAAACTGTTCGCAGCACTAGCTGTCATACTCTCAGCTTTTTCAATTATAAAAATCTTTTGGCTACCTTCAACACCACTTTTTGAAAATTCTGATTTCAAAAATCGAATTTGATCAACTTTAATTGACTGGCCTTCAGGCTTAACACTCACGATATCAGGGTGATTACCTGATAGAATTCGTTGACATTCACCACATACACCGCAAGGCTTTTGATCCTCGTCAGCAGTACAAAAGAGTCGCATTGCAATCCATTGTGCTAGTTCAACCTTACCAATACCTTCTGGTCCGGAAAATAGATAAGCATGGGCTAACTTATTTGTTATTATCAATTTTTCAAAATGTTCAATTAATTTTGGCTGTAATTCTTGAATTTTAATATTACTGGTTTCATCAGCTAATTCTGTCATTACTATTTACTCCTAAAATTGATGAAACTCTTCTACTGGTAAGACAAATACTGTTGCACCACCAACCTGAACTTCTAATGGAAATGGTACTTGTGCATCCATTGAAACATCTAAGTTAACAGGGGGGGCCATAAATTGTTCACGCGTTGATGATGTCTCTTTAATGATTTGTAATACCTCATCAACACGTTCATCTTCAATACCAATTAAAAAGGTTGTATTACCAGACTTTAAAAAACCACCAGTTGTTGATAGTTTTGTTGCACGGACATTTGAATCTATAAATATATTGCTTAATCGGTTACTATCTTTATCTTGAACAATCGCTGTAATTAATTTCATTTGAATTCCCTCATTTCATTTATTTAAAAGACTCGGGTAATTTTTTCTTCAGAACGTCAATACAATCGTCAATTACTTTTTCCAAAGGTTGCGCCGCATTAATGGTTATAATACGTTCTGGATTTTTCACTGCTAATTGTTGGTATGCTTTGCGTACTTTTTGATGGAACTCTAACTTTTCATCATCTAAACGATTTATTTCATTTTGACGATGCTCAAAAATTCGTTTTAATCCAATTTCTGATGGTACGTCAAAGTATAAAGTTAAATCAGGTTCTGTTCCATTTGTTGCAAATAGGTTCATATCAGCAACCGCTTGCGTTCCGATATCTCTACCAGCACCTTGGTAAGCAATTGAACTATCAACATAACGATCACATATTACAATTTTATCTTCCTTAAGTGCTGGGAAAATTATTTCTGCGATATGCTGACGTCTTGATGCTGCAAACAATAATGCTTCAGTTCGTTTATCCATCTCTGGATAATCTTGATTTAAGACAACTTCACGAATGGCTTCAGATATCGGACTTCCACCTGGTTCACGTGTTATAACTAATTCTTTTACCAAGTTATTTTGTATCTTTTTTATAATACCTTTTAAGGCACTCGTTTTGCCGGACCCATCTGGTCCTTCAATCGTTATAAATTTTCCAGTCACATTAACGACCCCAATACTTATTATTATTGTACTTGAATCTTAAAAACCTGTCCATAAGATAAACCTACTATTAGTATACTATCTCTTATTTAATAAATCTAATCAGCATTTCACAAAAAAACGCCAAGACAAGTTAGGCGAATTGTCTCAACGTTCTTTCTAATTTAATGTGTGATTACTGAAGCCTGCATATGCCCTTTAACTGAACGAACACGCGCTTCATTATAGAGAAAGAAATATCTTTTTCTTGCCATCTGTGTTTCATTAATTAATTCTTCATCAACTTCGTAAATGGCCTCTTCAGTTTGTTTGGCTTGATCCCATGCTATTTTAGCGAGATCAATTGACTCTAGCAACTTAGCGTCATACTCTTTACGTAATTTAAGTTTTGTTTTTTTATTAAACATTACACCGTCAGCTCATTTCTATATTTCAGTACGTCCTTCAATCGCTTTAAACAACGTCATTTCATCTGCGTACTCAATATCGCTACCTACAGATAGTCCATGGGCTAATCTTGTCACTTTAATTCCAGCCGGTTTAATCAATCTCGATAAATACATTGACGTTGCTTCACCTTCTGGCGTTGCATTTGTCGCAATAATAACTTCCTGCATATCGGGATGCGATTGAAGACGTGTTAATAAACTTGTGATATTAATATCTTCCGGCCCTTTACCTTCAATTGGTGATAATACACCATGAAGCACGTGATACAAGCCGTGATACTCTTTCATTTTTTCTAAAGACATCACATCTTTAGGTTCTTCTACAACAATAACTTTGGTTTGATCACGTGATGAATCAGAACAAATCTGACAAGGATCTTCTTCAGTAATATTGCCACAGATACTACAATAATGTAGGTCTCGTTTGGCAGATATTAGTGATTTAGCAAAATCGGTGACATCATCTTCATCCATATCAATTGTAAAAAAAGCTAATCTTGTAGCAGTTTTACCACCAATACCTGGTAATTTCATATAACTTTCAATCAATTTTGCGATAGGTTCAGGATATTGCATTTTCTTTAGCCTTCTTTAATTTTAAGTTTATAGTCCAGGCATCCCTTGAGAATATTTACCCAATTTATCAGTTGTTGTTTTTTCAATTTTTGTCATAGCATCATTAACAGCCATAATAATTAAATCTTGTAACATATCAACATCATCAGGATCGACTGCTTCTTCTTTAATCATGATATCAGTCATTTTTTTGTCCCCTGTAAAGGTTACCTTAACTAAATCATTTGAAGCTTCGCCAACAAATTCAGTTGCATTCAAAGCCTCTTGGTCTTTTGTCATATCTTTTTGTAATTTTTGCATTTGTTTCATCATACCTTGCATATTACCATTTCCACGCATCATTATTAATTACTTCCTTTCTAATCCTGTTTAATTTCTATATTTTCTGTTCCAAAAATTTCTTCAGCTTTTGAAACAATTGGTTCTACTACTTCAGGTTCTGGCTCAATAATTGTTTCAGTTCCCTCGTGCTCATTTTGTTTAATGTAAGATTTTCGGACTTCTGGCCATTGCTCTGCTGTAATACAGACCACCTTAGGGACATGATGTAATAATCGATCTAACCCATTACCTAAAGCATCGAGTAACTCTGTATCACTTGAAGCTTTGACAGACAAGAATTCGTAATTAAAACTAACAAGTACACTGTCAGGACTAGCCGCAACCGGTTCACTAGCTTGCATAATCGCACGTTGTGTAACTGAAAGTTGATGCAACAACTCTGGCCAAACCTGTTTTAATTGTACCAAACTTTCTTTTGTTGCGTGATCTAAAATAGGATAAATTTGAGATAAATTTAATGTTGCTTTTTTTTGAGTAGAGGCAACTTTTTTAGGCTTAGCTATTACTGCCACTTGCGGTTGATTATCATTCTGACTTAAATCAATTATTTGCTTTTTCAAGTCTTCAACTGTTTTAGTTAAATTATTAATTTGTTTAGATGCATCTGAACTTAATTCTGATTGAGTCGTCTCCGCAATCGTATCAGAGGTATTAAATTGTGATAATCGAATTGTTAATACTTCTAAATAAACATCTGGATGTGTTGTAAATCGCATTTGTTGTTGAATTTCATTTAAAACATTTATCATTTGGTATAAGAAATCAGCAGAAATAGTCTGTGATAAGTTTTTAAAATCATCATTAACCATCCCTAATTCTAGTTGATTAATAAGTGCTGGTGCTTGCTGATATAATAGTAAATCACGACTATAGGCAATTAAATCTTCGATTAATCTAGTTGAATCTTTACCTTCGTCTATAATTGCTTGTATCGTTTCTAATGCCTCAGTAGTCGCTTTTTGACTAACTTCCGTGACGTAATTCTGTATTTTATCCTGTGTTACACTACCGGTTACTAACAAAGCATTATCCAAAGTCACCTTGTTATCACCGAATGAAATGACCTGATCTAAAATACTCAAAGCATCCCGCATTCCACCTTCAGCTGCTTTAGCGATAACTTTAAGCGCTGGTTCTTCATATTCAATTCCTTTTTCAGACAAAATATAAACCATTCGTTCATAACTGTCAGCTGGCGTAATACGCTTGAAATCAAATTTCTGAGTTCTAGAAATAATGGTTGCTGGAATCTTATGTGGTTCCGTTGTAGCAAGAATAAAAATAACATTTTCAGGTGGTTCTTCAAGCGTCTTCAAGAGTGCATTAAAAGCACCCGTAGATAGCATATGAACTTCATCAATAATATAGATTTTAAAATCAGCTTGTGTGGGTGCATACTTTACTTTGTCACGGATATCACGAATTTCTTCAACCCCATTATTAGAAGCGGCATCAATTTCGATAACATCGTTTAATTGACCATTCGTAATAGCGATACATGTCTCACATTTGTTACATGGTTCGCCATTTTCCTGGAAGTGACAATTAACTGCCTTAGCAAAAATTTTAGCTGCGGACGTTTTACCTGTTCCACGTGGACCATTAAAAATGTATGCATGACTTGTTTGTTGTGTCATAATTGCATTTTTCAACGTCTGCGTAATCATGTTTTGTCCAACTAAATCACTAAATTTTTGTGGACGCCAGACACGGTATAAAGCTTGGTAACTCATCACAATCTCTCCTTTCAAAATCTATAAATAGCTTTTTAAATAAAAAAATCTCTCAGCCATTTCTGACTAAGAGTCTTAAATAATCATAATTACTTAAGGCACAAAGTGAATCAAACTTAGTGCTGCTTCCTTCCGGATCTGACACAATTCGTAAGCACACTATTGCCTTAAGGCCTTGCGGCAATTATTATAATACATTAAATTCCAACAAAAAGCTACCTTTATGATTGCTTTTTTTCTTTTCTTTTACGACGAACTTCTCTAAAGAATGATTGGAGTAGGTCTTTGGCTTCATCTAATAATAATCCAGATTCTACTTTTGCTTGATGATTAAATCGTTCATCCGTTAATAAGTTCCCAATGCTGCCTGCAGTTCCTGCTTTAGGATCAAATGCACCAAAGTAAACTTCGGGGATTCTTGAATTGATAATCGCACCACTACACATTGGGCATGGTTCTAGTGTTACGAATAATTGCGCATCTACAAGACGCCAGCTATGAATCGTAGCACAGGCTTCTTGGATGGCTAAAATTTCAGCGTGAAGGGTTGCATCTTGCACGTGTTCACGAATATTATGGCCTCGTCCAATAATCTCACCATTTTGTACAACAACACAGCCAATTGGTACTTCACCAATAATTTTTGCATTTCTTGCTTCATATAAAGCTTCGCGCATAAAAAATTCTTTTTGTTCTTCAGTTAATTTTTCTACCATTTACTTCACACTCATTAAAATATAGTAACCTTTATCTTTTAAAATAATGTCACAATTACCAAAAACTTCAGTCATTCTCTTTTGAGCCGAACTTGCCCCTTGTTTCTTTTGTAATACAGCAAACAATTGTCCGCCAACTTTTAAATGGTCGAATGCGCCACTTAAAATTTCATGAACGACCTCTTTGCCTGCTCTAATAGGCGGGTTTGTAAGAATTGCAGCATAATCTGTCTTTTTTACATGACTGTATGCGGCAGATTCAAAAACTTCTATATTATTAATTTTATTGATTACCGCGTTCTTCTTTGCTAATTCTAATGCTAATTCGTTTACATCTGTCATGTCTATTTTTCGTTCTGGTTGATTCTTGGCTATAGCAAGTCCTATTGGACCGTATCCACATCCAACATCTAAAATATTTCCCGGAATTATTTTTTGTTGCTCAACTGCATTTAATAAAACTCTTGAACCAAAATCGACTGTTTTTTTTGAAAATACACCATTATCTGTGGTAAACTTAAACTCGTTGTTCAACAGTTTAAATGTCCATTCTTTTTCATCATGAATAACATCTGGATTTTTCGAAAAATAATAATTCGTCATATTTTTACCTACTTTCTCAATAGTTTCTATAATACGGAGAAAATCGAATTTTCGCAATCAAAATTTAATATAAACAATCCAAGACCTTGAACACTACATCTTGTGTGATGCAACTTAAAATCACACTAAATGTAGTGTTTTTTTCAATTGATTTTTGGATTATGTGTTGTATACTTATCTTATTAAACAAAACAACAAAGGGGAATTTATATAATGAAAAAAGTTACTGTATTTACAAAAAACAACTGCATCCAATGCAAAATGACAAAACGTTTTTTAGAAGAAAACAACGTCGACTTTGATGAACGTAACATTTCCGAAGACGATAACGCAATCGATTACTTGAAAGGCCAAGGTTTCCAAGCTGTTCCTGTTATAGAAGCTACTGGATTCGATACAATCGCAGGATTTCGTCCTGATATGCTTAAAAAGTTGGCAGTCTAATGAAAATTGTTTTCTTTAGCATTACTGGACAAACACGACGCTTCATCAATAAAATTGGCTATCCTTCATTTGAAATCGATCCAACAAACCCGCTTATTGAATTAAATGAACCCTATATTTTAATTGTTCCAACTTATGAAATTGGGCTCACTGAATCGGTCAACGACTTTATTGAATATCAATCAAATAGAGAAAATATACTGGGTGTTGTTGGCGGTGGGAACCGCAACTTCGCCCAACTTTTTATTTTTACAGCCAAAGATATCGCAACCGACTATCACGTCCCATTATTATATGAATTTGAATTCAATGGCACTGAAGAAGATGTAATCAATATGAAGAAAGTAGTTGATGAAATTGACATTAAAAACGTTAAATAGTGATAAAGTCACTTATTATGATTTAAATAATGAAATTAATATTCCCGTAGACGGTCAAATCCCACTTCAAAAAGATCAAGAAGCCTTAACCGCCTTTTTGAAAGAAAATGTTGCTGAAAATACAATGCAATTTGATTCATTAAAAGCACGTTTTGATTATTTAATTGACAACAACTATATTGAAACTGATTTTTATAATAAATATGACTTCTCATTTATAGAGGAGCTCTACGCTTATTTAGCAGCTCAAAAATTCCATTTCGGTACATTTATGGCTGCCTACAAATTTTATGCTCAATACGCACTTAAAACTGATAATAATGCCTATTACCTTGAAAATTATATTGATCGTGTTGCAATGAACGTTCTTTACTTTGCTGATGGTAATACAGAACTAGCTATGAATTTAGCTGACGAAATGATTCATCAACGTTACCAACCTGCTACACCTAGTTTCTTAAATGCCGGTCGTAAACGTCGTGGAGAATTAGTTTCTTGCTTCCTAATTCAAATTACTGATGATATGAATGGTATTGGACGTGGCATTAACTCAGCACTTCAATTATCTCGAATTGGTGGTGGTGTTGGTATTACGCTCAGTAATTTACGTGGCGCAGGTGCACCAATTAAAGGGATTGAGGGCGCTGCTTCTGGTGTTCTACCCGTTATGAAATTATTAGAAGATAGTTTTTCATATTCTAACCAACTAGGACAGCGTCAAGGTGCTGGAGTTGTCTATTTAGACGTCTTCCATCCAGATATTGTTGCTTTCCTGTCAGCTAAAAAAGAAAATGCTGATGAAAAAATCCGTGTTAAAACTTTATCACTAGGCATCACTGTACCTGATAAATTTTACGAACTCATTAAAGATAATGCAACGATGTATCTTTTCGATCCCTACGGTGTTGAAAGAGAATATGGAGTCCCTTATTCCTATGTTGATATCACAAAAGAATATGACAATATGGTTGCCAATAAAAATATTAGTAAAAAAACGATTCTTGCCCGCGAATTAGAAACTGAAATTTCTAAGCTGCAACAAGAGTCAGGCTATCCTTATATTGTCAATGTTGATACAGCAAATCGCGCAAACCCAATTGATGGTAAAATCATTATGAGTAATCTTTGTTCAGAAATCATGCAGGTTCAGACACCATCAACTGTGAATAATGCACAAGGCTACGATGTTATGGGGACTGATATTTCATGTAACTTAGGCTCAACTAACATTGTTAATATGATGGCTTCTCCAGATTTTGGCCGTTCAGTTGATTCAATGGTTCGCGCTTTAACTTTTGTAACTGATAGTTCAGATATTGATGTTGTGCCTCCTATTCAACATGGAAATAACTTAGCGCATACCATCGGTTTAGGTGCAATGGGCTTACATGCCTACTTCGCTAAAAACCATATGCATTATGGTTCAGAAGACTCAATCGATTTCACTAGTGTTTATTTTATGATGCTTAACTATTACTCATTAAAATCATCAAATGCTATCGCTAAAGAAAAAAATGAAACATTCCATAACTTTGAAAAAAGTACTTATGCAACTGGTACCTACTTTGATAAGTATCTTAACGAAGATTGGGGCCCTACTTCTGATAAAGTTGCTGCCTTATTTGATGGCATCGACATCCCTAATCAAGAAGATTGGGCGACTTTGAAAGCTAATATTCAAACTGACGGTCTTTATCATCAAAATAGATTGGCTGTTGCACCTAATGGCTCTATTTCATATATTAACGATACTACTGCCAGTCTTCACCCAATTATTAACCGAATCGAAGAGCGTCAAGAAAAGAAAATTGGAAAGATTTACTATCCAGCTCCTTACCTTTCAAATGACACGATTCCATACTATACTTCTGCATACGACATGGATATGCGTAAAGTTATTGACGTTTACGCTGCTGCACAGGAACATATCGATCAATCACTTAGTTTAACTTTATTCATGCGTTCAACGATTCCTGAAGGCCTCTACGAATGGAAAAATGGTCGGACAGATAAAATGACAACACGTGACTTAAACATTTTGCGTAATTATGCGTATAATAAAGGTATTAAGTCAATTTACTACATCAGAACCTTTACTGATGATCAAGAAGAAGTTGGCGCAAACGCTTGTGAGAGTTGTGTTATCTAAACTGTAACGGAGGAAAGTTAAATGAATAATGATAGTTACAAAGCAATTAATTGGAACGAAGTTGAAGATCAAGTTGATAAAGCAACTTGGGAAAAACTAACAGAACAATTTTGGTTAGATACACGTATCCCCCTTTCAAATGATTTAGATGATTGGCGTACACTGAGTCCTGCAGAAAAAACATTAGTTGGTCATGATTTTGGTGGGCTAACATTGTTGGATACGGTGCAATCACAAGATGGGATGGAAGCGTTGCGTCATGATACACGGACTGCCCACGAAGAAGCTGTTTTAAATAATATTCAATTTATGGAATCGGTTCATGCTAAAAGTTATTCATCAATTTTTTCAACGTTGAATACAGCTTCAGAGATTACTGAAATTTTCGAATGGACAGACAAAAACGAATTTTTACAAAAAAAAGCACAACGTATTAATGGTATTTACCAAAACGGGTCACCATTGGAGAAAAAAGTTGCTTCTGTTTTTCTTGAAACGTTCTTATTCTACTCTGGTTTCTATACGCCACTTTACTATTTAGGCCATAACAAACTGGCAAACGTTGCTGAAATTATTAAATTAATTTTACGTGATGAATCTGTTCATGGTACCTTCATTGGCTATAAATTCCAATTAGGATTCAACGAACTTTCTGAAGAAGAACAAGGTAAAATGAAGACCTGGATGTATGACCTTCTGTTTGAATTATATGAAAACGAAGAAAAATATACCCATGAACTTTATGATGAAGTTGGTTGGACTGAAGAAGTTTTAACCTTCTTACGTTACAATGCCAACAAAGCTCTAATGAATTTAGGCCAAGATCCTTTGTTCCCTGATACAGCTTCTGATGTTAATCCTGTTGTCATGAACGGAATTTCAACATCAACATCTAATCATGATTTCTTCTCTCAAGTTGGTAATGGCTACTTACTTGGTAGTGTGGAATCAATGGATGATTCAGATTATGAAATTGGTGAAAGCGGCCAAATGAAACGTCGTCCTAAACGTTAGAAAAAAATCCTTACTATCAGCCTAAAAACTGATAGTAAGGATTTTTTATTTAACAGTTTTAACTTTACAATTACAGTAACATTCCCACTATTCCCGCACAAAGTATCAATATTCCTATAATGACCATCCATACACCTGATAAACGATTTAATTTCTCACGATGACTAGAATCCTGCGTTATTTTCTTCATCCTAAAGTTGGTATATTTATTAGGAACCGTTTTAGGCGCATAGTTTCCTAAGATGATCAGCAATGTTCCCACTATCAGTGCAACACTGCTAATAATATTAACCTGATGTCCCAACGCGGTAGCAAATATCATTGTTGCTAAAAGTATTGATAAGATTGGCGTAATCCAAATTAAAGCTGTATCTAGTTTCTTATTTTGACGATTAGTGTTATCTATTACCATTATCACCACATTGATTAAAATCATCAATAATGGGAACCCAATAATAACTAGATTTTTATCACCATACTGATCAATATTACCACCTATATTCCAGTGAATCGGAATTTTATTGGGTAATTTGTGATACAAAACTACTCCCATAATCATTGGAACAAATCCAAATAAGATGGCGCTGATATTCCTTTTATTTTTCATAATTGTCTCCTCCTACCAGATATTGTGACCATTTTAAATAATTCGAAATAGTCGTTTGATTCAAATTAATATGGTTACTACTTTTACCAATTGGCAAGCTATAATCCTTACCAGTAATGTAGTAAAAAAAATAGCATTTAGAGCTAATTAAAAACTAACCCTAAATACTATTTTTTTAAGCGTTCACTTTGTTAATCACTCTTTTATCTGTTGGTAAAACAGTTACTTCAAATTCTGAAATATAAGCATTTTCATAGTCCAATGCCTTAATATTAAAATTAGCAATTTTCATTTCATCATTAGCTCGAAATTTTGAGTCATTATTAAGCACAAATCCAGTAAGCGTCACCGCTTCACTTTCTTCCGTTTCTTTAAGCGTTGTATCAAAATATCTTTCAAAATCATATAATGTCACTTTACCTGAAACTTTAAATTTATTGTTTCCCATATCTACTATATTATCGTCATTCGTATCATCAAATTCTTCTCTAACAACACCAAATAATTCTTCATAGATATCTTTATCTGTAACAATCCCTGAAGTCCCACCATACTCATTAACGACGATAACGATTGGTGTTCTCTTAGATACCATAACATCCATAATACTATGAACTTCAGCATTTTCTTGAACGGCCGGAATATCACGCATAATTGTTGAAATCAAATTTGTCTTATCAATTTTTTCCTGTCGCAATAAATCATAACTATAAACGTACCCGATAACTTTATCTTTATCATTGTTAGCAATAACTGGGAACCTTGAATATCTAGTTCTCCAATATAAATTAACAACGTTTCTAATTGAATCGTCTACGTCTACTGCAACCATCGATGTTCGGTCAATCATGATATCTTCTGCCACTTTATCATTCATATCAAATGCTCGTCGCATGAATGTTAAATCTTCTTCATCAAGTTCACCAGCATTTGCGGATAATCGAGATAATGAGAGAATTTCAGTTTGCGAATAAATATCTTCTTCATTTTCAACTTCATAACCTAACAAATGCGTAATCCAATTTGCTGAACGATCTAAAATCCAAATTAATGGGTATAACACAATATGGAAAAACATAATAGGACGGACAATAAATAATAATACTGGCAATGGATCTGCAATTGCAATATTTTTAGGTACTAAATCAGTAAAAACAGCATGAATAACAGTAAAAATAAGAATTGCAGCAACCGATGCAATAGCATTTGCCATAGCCGCGGGTAATATATTTGATTGTATAATCGCATCTGCTATTGTTTTTTCACCAATCCAACCTAAAATCAAACTAGTTGAAGTGATTCCAACTTGGGCCGTTGACAGATACTCCGTTAGGTTCTCCGTCATATGAATAGCCCGCTTAATATTTTTAAGCGGCTTTTTCCCATACATATCTTTCAATGCACTAATACGGACACGAACCAACGCATACTCAGTCAGTGTAAATAACACAGACAAAAGTAATATTGCGATAATAACAATTACATTCACTAAATAATTTTCCGGACCAGAATCCAAGGTAACACCCTACTTTCAATTTGTTGTAATTTCTTAACTTCCATTATATCAAAAATATTGTTCATAAACTAGTTAACACTTTATCATTATATCTAAAATAAGGCTATCTAAATCGATATATCTTGGTATTATCTTAATTATAATTAAGAAGTGTCATTTTTAATTAGCCTTTTCGTAAACAACTATTACTTAAATAAGTTATAATAAAATTATCATATAAATAATTAGAATTGGGGATCTATAATGAATTTTTTAAAGAAATATGGTTTTTATTTAATGGCACTTGCCGTTATAAGTGAGTGGATTTTGCCTTTAGCATTAGCACCATTTGTACCTGGTTATTTGCAATTCACTAATTTAATTAGTGATTTTGGGGAAGTTGGCGTTCCAACTCATATGGCATTTAAAGTTTGGGAAGTTATAAATGGACTTCTTTTCTTACTTTCAGCACCAGCTTTCTATGAATATTTTAAAGGTACGTCAAAAAAATTAGCCAGCTGGTTTACCGCTATGTTAATTATTTTTAGTATGACCGATTGTCTTTTAACAGGAATTTTCGATCGTGCACTCACATCAAATACACAAAGCATTACGGGTATGATCCACAATTATTCGTCAGGCATTGGCGACACCGCTCTTTTGATTAGTATGTTTTTTTTATTAAAACTCTATCAAAAGCAAGGTAAAAAACTAATTACAACCCTTTTATTAGTTGCCTTTATTATTTCACTAGGAATTCAATTTTTATTTGTTTATCCAAGAATTATGCCAGATTCACAATTTAAAATTCCTTATCGTGGTTTGTGGCAACGTTTAAATTTATGGTTACTCTATATGCCATTTTTATTAATCTCTATCAAAAATATGTTTAAAAAAAGATAATACTAATTAATGAAATGCCTCACAATTATTAGACATAAGTCTAGTAATTGTGAGGCATTTTTATATCTAAATAATCGAGTAAGAAAGCAATCATCATACGCAGTTTCCAGACTAAAAGTACGTTAAATTAACTATTTGTTCACTACATTTAGAGTTTCTTTTGCTTCATAACAAACGTATTTCTTGCAAATTAAAAGACATAATTCCGATATTTTACCGGAATTATGTCTTGGTGTCTCAAATAATATATATCTCTACCCTTTTAATATACTATATTATCTAATATTCTTTATTAAAAACTTCATTATAGGGCTAGGCATTCTATCCTTTTTATCTACTGATTTTTTTTGATTTACAACTGCTAAAATCTGTAATAACGTAAAGGCAATCGAACTACGTTTCCTAAATGAAATATATTTTGGCTGCCATTTAGTTACATATTTATTTTTATACTTCTTTAGTCCCTGGAAACCATAAAAATGATACCCATATTCATAAATTAAATGAGCTATTTTTTCTTCCGCAAAACTAAATTTAGATTCACCTACATTCGACAATGGTGCCATACCCATATCGAATAATTCATAGCCGCCTTCTTTTGCTTGTTGAAAAAGGCTAATAAAGATTTTATCCATAATACCAGATGGCGCTTCTTCTCTACTATATCTCATCAAATCAATCGATAAGACCCTATTATTTCCGGTTGGCATCATTGTCGCAAAGGCAACCTTATGTCCCTCAGAATCATTAATAATAGCAATAGGCGCTTGATTAAGATAATATTCATCGAAAAATCCTAAAGAAAATCCTTTTTCAGCTTGTCCATTCAGCCAACTATCAGATATTTTTTTCAATTCTTGAATAGTTTCCTTTGAATAAGGGGGCTCGATCATTGCAAATGTATAGTTTTCTCGTTCAAATTTATTCATTAAAGCACGTTCAGAACGTCTTTTTTTACCAGCCAATTCAAATTCAGCTACTCTAACAAAACCTTCTTCACCCGTTTTAATGAAATCAAATCCAACTTCATGTAACATCATTGTTAACTTCGCATCAACTTCATAAAAAACTAATTCTAATCCTTCAATATCTGCGTCAACAATAAATTGATTAATTGCTTCACGAATAAACTCATGATTACCAACAGGTTCACCCATAACCACTAATTTATTCGATTTTTTTTGATAAAGGAAAAATACTTCGTCCTGTCCATCATTTTGATAGAAATAAACATTTTTATCCTTTAAAAATGAAAGATGACTGACTTCATTACCACCATAAGTATCAATTACATTTTTAACACGATCTGCTGGAAAATCTTGCTTACCAAATCGTTTATCCTTACCAGATAAGTACGTAAATGCAATCCATAACACCACAACTGCAGAAAGTAAACCTAGGAATCCTGATAGCCATATCTTTTCTGAAGGAAATAAGAATACATCTGGAACTTTACCCTTAAAGTGGAATTCTGGCATGTTATAGAATCCTACGATTGTGTATAAAATGAATGTTCCAGCAAATATACTTCCATCAATTAATAAACGGCCCCATGAATATTCAAATCTTTCACGATAAAATATTGGTTTAGATAATAGTGCACAAATGAGAATGATAGTTAAGAAAATAAGTATTGTTACTGAGAAATCATGCCACAATGTATTAGCAATACCCACGACAACAAAGATAATCATTGGCCAATAGACACGTTTAACTTTAGATTCAATACCTCGACCAATCCCAATCATTAAGAATGCAAGTATAATATTACTCATTTGATGAATGAAATAAAAGGTATAAGGATATAAGTAATTAATAATTGGATTAGTAAATGTAAATTCTGGAACCGTTGAAGCAAGTAATAAGATGATACCTGTCATATAGAAAAATAACACAAGTATAAAATGTGCTACTCTACTGAGTAAGATAACTGGTAGTCCATTTAAGTACTCATTAAGACGATGTCCTGAATCTTTAACGAATAATAATACCCCCACTAAGAATGGGAATATATAATAAAATAATCGATAAAACAATAACCAGATAACAGCTGTGCTATCCTGTACACCTAATGTTTGTAACCCTAAAATCATAAAGACATCAAAAGAACCTAACCCACCCGGAATCATTGAAATAACACCGATAATTGATGCGATAATAAATAACGGGAAGACAGCAACTAAATTAGATGTATCAACATTCATCATAAATCCGATATAAATGAAAAATAAACCAGCAGATCCCCATTCTAAGGAAGAGCCAAGTATTAACGTTAGTTCACGACCTAATGTTAAATCTGCAAAAAATTCTGAATCTCTTGTCTTTGTAATAATAAAAACAATTGGAAAATATAGGCCACCTAATAACAACCAGACCCAATACTGTCCGAATTGTGGTCCAATATTTAATCCAAAAATCATGAATAAAGAAACCCAACAATATAGTGATAGACCCGCAACTAAAAATAATGCTATTTTTGATATAGCAAATAGCACCTGTTTTTTAGACGCATTTTTACTATAAAAATTAGCTCTAAGTGATGCACCTAGTAGGCCACCAAATCCTGCTATGTTAGTCATTGTATTCGTTATCCAACCGCTTTGAAGAATGTATCGCCAAGAATACTTTTCTGGTAAAAATTTAACCATGACAAAATCATAAATCATCATCGGAAGGACAGCAATAAATCCAATTACCAACATTAATATAATGGATTTTACTGACTGTGATTCAAAACTTTGCTGAACTTGTTCACCATTTATATCCTTAAATATTTGTCCAACTTGGATAATAACAAAAATTAAAACTGATAAAACAAATAAAAGCTTAATTGCTGTTAATCTTTTTTTAATAAATTCATTACACGTACTAATTATTTTTTTCATTTTTTGAATCCCCCGATTTATTTTTTGTTACTTATACTCCCCCCGGAATATATAATACTATTTTTTCTTTTGTTCTACGTAACCTTCATTTCACAATAAAGTCTATATCGTTAATAAAATTAATGTAGTCTATGTAAAATTTGGTATAAAATAACTAACATCACCATAAAAATAATTTGCTTCGATCTAGTTACTATTTCTAAATTAACTCTTTTATCTACATACTAACTAATTTTAAATAAGCGCTGGTGATCATGCCAAACTGTGGACATTAATAAATAACTAATGATGTATATAGAAAAAGTTTAACATTAATTAATAATTCGACGAATTTCTAATTTTAAAGAGATTTCAAACGCTAATATTGGAATAGTTATCGCTATCCTTTAAATAGACGCTTCTAATTATGTTCGTTTATAGCTTACCCCCTCTACATTTTGTCCATTTTATTCAATATTTTTTCAGATATATGTTTATTTAAATACCTTACCACGATTTATTAACATAACCAAACATTTTGCAAAAAAATAGCACGATGATTTCCAATAAATTGGAAATCATCGTGCTTAAAATTATTCAAAAATAAAAATATTATTATTTGAGAGTAACTACTGCGCCAACTTCTTCTAAAGAAGCTTTCATTGCTTCAGCTTCGTCTTTAGAAATACCTTCTTTGATAACTGATGGAATGTTATCAACTAAACCTTTAGCGTCTTTAAGGCCTAAACCTGTAATTTCGCGAACGGCTTTGATAGCTTTAACTTTTTGGTCGCCAGCTTCTGTTAATTCAACAGTAAATTCTGATTTTTCAGCAGCAGCTTCGCCAGCACCAGCGCCAGCAGCAGCTACAGGAGCAGCAGCTGAAACACCGAATTCTTCTTCGATTGCTTTAACTAAGTCGTTTAAATCTAAAATGCTTGCTTCTTTTAAATCAGCAATGATTTTTTCTGTATCTAATGACATGTGTGTATCCTCCATTTTATGTGTACGATTTTGTGTGTACCTTTAGGTACCGATCATAGATGCTAAGTATTAAGCAGCAGGTTCTTCGTCTTTACTTTCTGCAACAGCGTTAATTGCATAAGCAACGTTGCGAACAGGTGCTTGTAATACTGAAAGTAACATTGAAAGTAAGCCATCACGACTAGGTAATGTAGCAAGAGCGTTAATTTCTTCTAACGTTGCAACTTTACCTTCAATGACACCACCTTTAATGCTAAGTGCTTCAGCAGTCTTAGCAAAATTAGCCATAATACGTGCAGGTGCAACAACATCTTCGCTAGAAAATGCGACTGCAGTAGGTCCAGAAAATACTTCTTCCATACCTTCATACCCTGCTTTTTCAGCAGCACGTACTAAAATCTTGTTTTTGATAACTTTCATTTCAACGCCTGCTTCGCGTAATTCCTTACGTAATGCAGTCACTTGTTCAACCGTTAAACCACGGTAATCCACAACAACTGCAGATGCAGCGTTATTGAATTTTTCAGTTACTTCATCCACAATTAATGCTTTTTGTGCGATAAATTCTTTACTCATAATTGATTCACCTCCTGTAGTCGTGTCAGAGCTTTTTTACAATAAAAAAACTCCGTGTCCACCAAGACACAGAGAGAGTAATACTTCACTCCTCGGCAGGTAAATTAAGGCTTGCGCCACCTGAGTCTTCGGTAGAATCATAAATTAATTGACTTCCATAAATTTAACACAGTTAGATATATGGGTCAACTAAAGAAATTTAATTATCTAATATTAGTTTTGAGCCAAGTTTAAGCTTGGACCAAATGTTGTAGCAACAGATAAATGTTTGATATAGCCACCCTTAACTGATGATGGGCGAGCTTTAACAATAACATCGTTGATAACATCAAAGTTACCAATTAATGCTGCATCATCAAATGATACTTTACCAATTGGAACATGAACATTTCCATCTCTATCAGTACGGTAAGTTACCTTGCCGGCTTTAGATTCTGAAACTGCTTTTTCAACGTCCATTGTAACAGTACCTGTTTTAGGATTAGGCATTAAACCTTTAGGTCCTAAGACACGGCCTAAACGTCCAACTTGGGCCATCATATCTGGTGTTGCAATAGCAACATCAAAATCTAACCAGCCACCAGAAATACGTTCAACCAAGTCATCATCACCAACAACGTCAGCGCCGGCTGCAAGTGCAGCTTTAGCTTTATCGCCTTTAGCGAATACAACAACAGTTTGGTCTTTACCAGTACCATTTGGAAGTACAACAGCCCCACGTAATTGTTGGTCTGCTTGTTTTGTATCTAAGTTTAAGTTGTAAGCAAGTTCAATTGTAGCGTCAAACTTAGCAAAGTCCATTTTCTTAGCTAATGCGATTGCATCAGTAATTGAATAGTTTTTACCTTCTTCAACTTGTTTTAAAGCGTCTTGATAATTTTTACCTTTTTTAGCCATCTTGAATTTTCCTCCTTGCAATATGTGGTCTAACGGATAAACCTCCCACTTGATACATCTATTTTCATAGAGTATCCGACCGAGAAGCGTGTTTGTAGTTAGGAATTAACCTTCTACAACGAATCCCATGCTTCGTGCAGTTCCTTCGATCATGCGCATTGCAGATTCAACACCTGAAGCGTTTAGATCTTGCATTTTAGTTTCAGCGATTTGTTGAACTTGAGCACTAGTTACTGTTGCAACTTTTTTAGTGTTAGGTTCGCCAGAACCACTTTCAACGCCTGCAGCTTTCTTTAAAAGAACTGCTGCGGGTGGTGTTTTTGTAACGAAATCGAATGAACGATCTTCGTAAACACTAATTACAACGGGAATTAACATACCAGCTTGGTCAGCTGTACGTGCATTGAATTCCTTTGTAAAGCCCATGATATTAATACCAGCTTGTCCTAATGCAGGACCAACCGGTGGAGCAGGAGTTGCTTTCCCTGCTGGAATTTGTAATTTAACGACGTTTGCTACTGTTTTAGCCACGTGACATACCTCCTTGTAAAATCCGTGCGTGGTAAATGGAGATATAAATTTCTCCTCCCACTGTATGCAGAACATACTAATATAATATAACACCCAGATGGGTTCCACGCAATCTTATTTATGCTTTTTCCATAAAAATGTGTAAATTGATTCATCAACTCGTTTATTTTCATGTAATAATCTGTGTGCTGCTCTTCGACCGCTCACAATAAGTTCCTGATAATTAAGCTGATTTTCAACTAAATAGCGAAGTGATAAAACACTATTAATGGAAACAGCGCCATCATTGCCATTTTTCAAATCGCCAGCAATATTTAAAAATTGTAAATTCTCCGGTAGATGCTGCATTGCCTTTTCAAAATACTGGTAGAGTGAAGTCGTTTCCACTGGACCTTTATCAGTTAAAAATAAATCTTCAATGATAGGCGTATTTTGTGCTA
The DNA here is from genome assembly GCF_056781955.1 of Dellaglioa sp. CoH-57-MRSF-20. The sequence goes on along the minus strand of NZ_JBXAXV010000006.1, from coordinate 38,115 downwards.
CATTATGATCATTGTATGGTGCACCAATTGAAATGGCATGTGCCACCATTGGGACATCAGTCATATCTCTGTATTCTGTCATATAGCGTAATATACTGACACTACCCATTGAATGCCCAACAAAATCGACCTTTTCAATGGCATAAGCGCCATATAAAAATTGCATAATATAATGTAACCATAAGCTTTGTTTTTCAACAGGAGCTATATTATTTTTAAATAAAACTTGAATGAATGGTTGCGCAGATCTTAATTGACCTTCAACATGTAAACTACCATTATCATCAACTATGATAACCATATCTTTACGACCATAGCCTGCTCGTTCAAAACGGGCAATCATTGGGCCAAAAGAAAGTCGATTACCACTATAACCGTGAACAAATAGTGTTGGGGTCATCTTGTCGCTAGGTACAATTGGATCAGAGGCATCAATTGAAACATGCCCTAATCGTCTAAATTTATTCCCAATGAAAAAACTTGTGCCTGCTCCTAGACCTAACAAGCCTATCTTCAAAAGTCCCTTAGTCATTAAATCACCTTCTACTTTTGTGAGTTATCACCCTAGCCTAATAATTTATCTACTTGATCAAAGTTCAATTCTGTACTTGTTTCACGACCAAACATATCAATATCAACTTTAAGTTTTAATTTTTCATTATCAATTTCCGTTACTTTACCGATAAGGTTAGCAAATGCACCTTCAATAATTGTGACAGATTCACCAATTTCAATGTCCAATTCTTGATGACGAGCACTCATACCCAAACGACGAAGAATCAATTCTACTTCTTCAGGTAATAGTGGTGCTGGTTTACTTCCGGCCCCATGAGAACCAACGAACCCAGTTACGCCTGGTGTATTACGAACAACATACCATGATTCATCTGACATACCCATCTCAACTAAAACATATCCAGGGAATGTTTTCTTCATATCTGTTTTTTCTTTACCATTTTTAACTTCACGTTCTTCTTCTTCAGGAACAACTACACGGAAAATAAAATCTTCCATACCCATTGATTGTGCACGTGATTCAATATTTGTTTTAACTTTATTTTCGTAACCAGAGTAAGTATGTAAGACATACCAACTTTTTTCGATTGATTCCATTATATATATCTCTCCTTAAATTATCAGCTTCATTTTTCTCAAACAAAAAAAACTCCGCATCAACGAAGTTTTCTCACTTGTGTCATTATATCAAAACATCAGTTAAATAGCTATTCTTCTATGAAAATAGGGTTAAGAATGCAGAAGCACCTGAATCAACAATCCAGAAGAAAATCGCAAACATAATTGCAGTTACAACAACAGTTGTTGTATCACGACGTAGTTCCTTACCTGTTGGCCAAGTTGTTGCTTTAATTTCTACGATAACACTTTTAAGAAATGCATTAATTTTTCTCATAACTATCCCCCTATTTTGTTTCACGATGTAACGTATGTTTATTACAATATTTACAAAATTTATTTACTTCTAAGCGTTCGGTTCTGCTCGGTTTTGCAGCTACAATATAATTTCGTGAGCCACAAACGATACAAGCCAATGCTACTTTTCTTTGTGCCATGACTTTTTCTCCTTAATGTAAAGTTAACTAACGCTAACTTCGACTAACATTTTTAAAGAATACACTCATTTTACATTAAAAGAAAGAAAAAAGGAACCACCCTCTTTTCTTTCTTTCCTAATTATCGATTTTCTTTAAAAAATAACCCAAGCTTACTCTTACACCTTGAGATAGATCCTAATACCTTTTTCATATCGCACTCTAAAATAAGCGCAATTTCTTCTGGCTTTTTCATTTGATAATAAAGTAAAACAAAAGTACTTCTTTCTAACTCTGACAATTTCAATTCAAAATCATCCAATTTTTCTTGAAGGATAATTCTGTCATCTGCCAATATCTCACAATAAAACGAAGGCCGTTCACATTCACCATAAGTTTCTTCATATCGTTCCAAAGAATGCGAGTTCGCATCAGACAGCCTTTTAGTCGCTGATTGTTTGCGAATTAAACTAAAAATACAATTCGATAGACTGGTTTTAAAATACTGTCCAAACGTAATTCCTTTGTTCGGTTGGTAATTTTTTAATGCTTTAAAACAAACAGCTCTAGCCTCTTGTAAAAAATCTTCAGTATCCCATAATTTTAGATAGTATTTACGAATCATCGAATAAACCATTGGACGATATCGTTCAAATAACGGTTCAAATTTATGTTCTGCACCTAATTTAATTTGGCAAATCAATTGAAAATCTGTTTCGTTTTCAGTACTCCGGTAAGTTTCATCTAACAAGTAGACTCTCCATATCCGGGTCTCCATTTTTCAATATACCAAACATAATGACTGATTACAACAGTTGCTTAGTCATGTGATAGGTGATCACGCAATTCAGCCAGACTATCTAATTGTTCTGAGTCCCATGGTGAACGACGAACCGATGCCTCCGTTTGATATTTTTTGGCTTGTTGAGCAACTTCTTTTTTAGATTCATTAATGTCTTTGTATAACTCCCATGCAGGAATTCTTAATGCACCTTGTGAGAAAATAGTCCACTGTTCTGCTTGATCACTCGTTGCAACAGTTACCTGTGTGAGTTTAGTCTGTAACTCACCTATCATTGCTTCAATATAACTATCAGCCGTCTGACCCTCTGCTGTCCAAATAATCTCTAATCCATATTTTGTATAACTCTTTGATAGTCCTGGAACATACATTGCATCAAAGACAACGATTAACCGAGAGTCAATCTGTTTATGATAATTTGATAATTTGTGCAGTAGCAAGTCACGTGCTTCATCAAGTCGCTCTGATTGTTTCAATCGATTTAATTCTGGCCAATTACCAATCATATTATAGGCATCTACAACCAAAATTTGCTTTTTCATTATTATTTACCCCTAGAAGTAAATCCTTGATAAATAAGTAAACTGGCTGCGACACTGGCGTTTAAACTTTGAACGTGTCCAACCATTGGAATAGTCAACATACCATCACAAGCTTTTTTCAATAACGGTGAAATACCTTTACCTTCGTTACCAATTACGAGGGCTGTGGGTCCTTTAGCATCCCATTCACGATAATCTTGTCCATCCATATCTGTTCCGAAGACCCATAATCCGGCCTTTTTCAATTCATTTACAGTATTTACCAAATTAGTTACGCGAGCAACTGGCATATATTCAATTGCACCTGTTGACGTCTTAGCAACTGTTGACGTTAAACCGACTGCGCGACGTTTTGGAATAATAATTCCATGTACACCCGCAGCATCGGCTGTTCTCATAATTGATCCTAAGTTATGTGGATCTTCAACATTATCTAAAATAAGGAAAAATGGTGGTTCATCTTTATCAGCTGCACTTTTGAAAAGATCTTCAATAGTTGCATATTCAAATGCGGCAACTGCTACAATAACGCCTTGGTGATTTTGTTGATCTGATAATAAATCTAATTTACTTTTAGGAACTAGTTGTGTGATAATACCTTTTTTCTTAGCTAACTGTTCAATACCACTTAAAACATCTGATTTTAATCCAGTTTGTAAAAATAATTTGTTAATTGATTGATTACTTTTTAACGCTGCTTCTACAGGGTGACGACCAATAATAAAATCGCCAGCCTCTTCACTACTTCTTGGTTGTCCCATTTAAGTTCTCCTTTTCAACGGTGTTAATACACCATTTTGCCAATTCGGCCAATCTATCGTTTTGATTACTCAAAAATAAGTAGCCAAACAATGCTTCAAATCCAGTTGAAATACGATACGTTATTACTGATGTATTTTTAGCTGAAGTATGACTTTTAGCATTACGTCCACGTTTAAAGTAGTCTATTTCTTCTTCAGTTAAAATATTATTTTCTGTCATTTTATCTATCAAGAAAGCTTGTGCTTTGGCTGATACATAATGTGTTGCTTGATGGTGTAATTGAGTTGGTCTTGTAAGTCCTTGTACAAGTAAGTGTTTACGAACAAATACTTCATAAATACCATCGCCCATATAAGCTAACGCAATCCCATTCATTTGTTGATAATCTGCATTATTTTCCATTAGTCTTTTCTCCATCTAGTTCCTTGTGGTGTGTCTTCCAAAATAATTCCTTCTGCTGCAAGTTGATCTCGAATTTCATCGCTTTTTTGAAAATCTTTTTGTTTCTTAGCTTCTATTCTTTGTGCAATTAATTTTTCAACTCTGATATCTAGAGCATCAGCTACTTGTCCAAAAGCTAATCCAAAAACTGATGTCATTTCTTTAAAAATTTCTAACAAGTGATTAATTGAATCTCGTTCCACTTGTTTGTTTTCAGAATAGACATTCATTTTCTTAGCTAAATCATAGATAACTGCAATACCATTTTGTGAATTAAAATCATCATCCATAGCAGTTTCAAAATTGGATAAGCTCTCATTAATTTGATTTTCTATTAATTTATTTTCTCCTGAAATAGCATCGTTCAATCGATAAGTTAAGTTATCAAATGCTGTTTTCAATTTATTTAAATTATTAGTCGCTTCATCAATATTCGCTTGGCTATACTGAATTGGACGGCGGTAATGCGTTGTTGCCATAAAGAAACGGATAACTTGTGGATTGACTTCTTTAATCATATCATGCACCGTAACAAAATTACCTAGTGATTTACTCATTTTTTCATCATTTTCACCAATTGTTACAAATCCATTATGCATCCAATAGTTAGCAAATTTTTGACCCGTTTCAGCTTCACTTTGAGCGATTTCATTTTCATGATGTGGAAACATTAAATCCTGTCCACCACCATGAATATCAATCGTTGGACCTAGGTATTTTGTTGCCATTACAGAACACTCAATGTGCCAACCCGGACGGCCCTTACCAAATGGAGAGTTCCAAGAAAGATCATCATTTTTGACTGATTTCCAAAGTGCAAAATCAATTTCATCTTCTTTTCGAGCCGTTTCTTCAGTATCAACATGCTGACTGGCACCTTGTTCTAATTCGTTGATATTTTGATCAGATAATTTACCATAATCTGGAGATTTACGCGTTCTAAAATAAACATCCCCATCAGATACATAAGCATAACCTTTATCAATTAAATTTAATATAAATTGAATGATATCATCAATATTTTCTGTCGCCTTTGGATTTTTAGTTGCTGGTTCAATCGCCAATGCCTTGGTATCTTCCATGAAAGCAGCAATAAACTTATCGGCTAATTGTTGAACTGTTATATGGTCTTCTTTAGCAGCTTTGATCATTTTATCATCAACATCTGTAAAATTAGATACATAGTTAACTTTAAAATGACGATATTCAAAATATCGACGAATTGTATCAAACGCAATAGCACTTCGCGCATTTCCAATATGAATATAGTTATAAACGGTTGGCCCGCAAACGTACATACTAACTTTCCCAGACACAAGTGGTTTAAAAACCTCTTTTTGATTCGTTAATGTATTATAAATTGAAATCATTTTATCACCCGCCATTTAATCTTTTTGTTAAAAAAAGACGTCTTTTATATACTTATAAAAGACGTCTTCAACGTTGTTCCACTCCTTAAGATGTAGTGAACCTACATCCAACAATGAGTTAACGTTCATTACACGACTATAATTACTTTGTTCATCATAGCATTTTAAAGAGGCACTTCACAACTAACGTTTGTTTTCTCACATCACCGAAAACTTTCTAAAAAACGCCAATAAGTTGTTACTCTCTCTTATCAAAAATTATTTTGTATTCATTTCTTCTAACGTTTTGTTCAAATGAGCTAATGCTTTTTCACGACCAAGCAATTCGATTGATGCTGGTAGTTCTGGTCCATGCATTTCACGCGTTGTTGCAATACGGATTGGCATATATAATTGACGACCTTTAATTTTTGTATCTTTTTGAATTGATTTAATTGTTGCTTGGATAGCAACAGCATCAAAAATATCAATCGTTTTAATGCGTTCAGCAAATTCTTTTAAAACTGTTGGTGCTGTTTCAACAGCTAACTCTGCCTTTGCTTCATCATCAAGAACAGGTGGTTCGCTTAAAAATACTTCTGCCATTTCAGTAATTTGACCTGTATATGACATTTGTTGCTTATAAAGGCTAATTAATTTACGAGCCCATTCAATTCTTTCTGCACTTGGATCAGCTTCAATTTTACCATCTTGAATTAATTGACGTAAAGCCAAATCCATTACTTTATCTTCATCAGCTGTTTTAATATATTGATTATTAATCCATTCTAATTTTTTACCATCAAATGAAGCTGGTGACTTGCTTAAACGTTTAGGATCAAACATTTTAATCAATTCTTGGCGAGAGAAAATTTCACTTTCGCCAACTGGTGACCAGCCTAATAAGGTAATGAAGTTTACCATAGCTTCTGGCAAGTAGCCTAATTCACGATATTGTTCAATGAATTGGAGAACATTTTCATCACGTTTACTTAATTTTTTTCCTGTTTCTGTATTGATAATTAATGTCATATGTCCAAAGATAGGTGCATCCCAGCCAAATGCTTCATAAATCATCAATTGCTTAGGCGTATTGGCAATATGGTCATCCCCACGAAGAACATGCGTAATTTCCATCAAGTGATCATCAACAACAACAGCAAAGTTATATGTTGGCATACCATCACGTTTTTGAATAACAAAATCGCCACCAATAGTATTGGAATCAAAGGTAATTTCACCTTTAACAATATCTTTAAATTCGTATTTTTTGTTTGCTGGAACACGGAAACGAATAACAGGTGTTAAACCGGCAGCTTTTGACTCTGCAATTTTAGCAGTAATCTCATCATCAGACATACCTGCATATTCGTATTCATAATGTGGCATTTCATTACGTGCTTTTTGAGCATCACGGTCTGCTTCGAGTTCATCTTCTGTTTTATATGACTCGTAAGCTAAATTTTTATCCACTAATTCTTGGATTAATGGTAAATAGATATCTTTACGTTCTGATTGACGATAAGGACCAAATTCTCCTGGTTTGTCAGGACCTTCATCCCAATCCATGCCTAACCATTTTAAGTTATCTAGTTGGCTGCGTTCACCATCAGCAATATTTCTCTTTGTATCAGTATCTTCAATACGGATAACAAAAGTACCCTTTTGACTTCTCGCAAATAAGTAATTAAATAGAGCGGTACGAGCATTTCCAATGTGTAAATGTCCAGTTGGACTTGGTGCATATCTGACACGAATTTTATTTTTAGCCATGATAACGCCTCTTTCTTTTTTCTGTATTTAGTTACTACGATATAAACCGTTTATTTAAGGCTTTATTCAACTAATCTAGTTTACAATGAATCGGATAAAAAATAAAGCCAATAATCTTAGTATTGACTTTATTTCTTATCGTTTATTTTTTTCATTGAATGTAATGGTTTTGCAAAAATCATTCTTCCAGCATCCGTTTGAAGTGCACTTGTAACGACAACGTCAATTGATTTGTTTAGGAAATACTTTCCTTCTTCCACGACAACCATTGTTCCATCATCCAAATAAGCAACACCTTGTTGACGCTCAGAACCATTTTTTATTACCATAACATGTAATTGTTCTCCAGGAATAACCCGAGGTTTCAATGATTTAGCTAGTGCATTTACATTCAAAATCTGGACATTTTGAAATTCGCTAACTTTGTTTAAATTAAAATCATTTGTGACAATAACCCCATCAATCGTTTTAGCTAATTTAATTAACTTACTATCTACTTCTTCAATTTCTTCAAAATCACCTTCATACATTTCAATCGGCATGATTTTTTCATCTTGAAGTTTATTTAAAATATCTAATCCTCTACGACCCCGAACACGTTTGATACTATCAGCTGAATCTGCAATATATTGGAGTTCATATAAAACAAAATTAGGAACTAATAATGTTCCTTCAATAAAGCCAGTTTTAATCAAATCATAAATCCGGCCATCAATTAAGATATTTGTATCTAATATTTTATATTCATGATAATTATCATTGACATTACGGTCTAGTAAACTACTTTCAACGACATCACTTTTCTTATTTTTTGATGCAAATAATTTACGCCAATCCTCCAAACGATTAGTTCCTATAACAAAACCCAAGTATCCAAGTAAAAATAGTAACAAAACGGGTACAATTGTGTTCAATAGCCATATTTCTGATCGATAGAATGGTGTTGAGATTAAAATTGCAATAACCATACCAACAATAGTTGAAACACTCGCTGTTAGTAGCATCATTGGGCTTTGATTAGTTAAATAATTTTCAATATTTGCCAGTAATTTTTCTAGTGGCGTTATGATAAATAAAGATAGAATAAGAGCTAAACCGACACCTATTAAAAAATTAACAACACTATTATTTAATATACCAATCTCCGCAATACTCACTAATTTCCAAAAAAGTGGTAGCAAACTAACACCAATTCCACCGCCGACTAGTGCAACAACACCTTTAATAATATTTCTACGCATTGACAACTCCTCCTTTCTAACTAAACACTACTTTTAGTGCTTCGCTTAGTGTAGCAACACCAACAACTGTAATTCCTTTAGGTGGTGTCCATCCTGATAAATTATTTTTAGGAATAAAAATTCGTTTAAATCCAAGCTTTTGTGCTTCAGCAACCCGTTGTTCAATCCGATTAACACGTCGAATTTCACCAGTCAATCCAATTTCACCTACAAAACTGTCTGCAGGGTCTGTTTCTTTATCTCGATAACTTGACGCAATACTAACAGCAATCGCTAAATCAATAGCTGGTTCATCTAATTTTACGCCACCAGCCGCCTTAAGATAAGCATCCTGGTTCTGTAATAATAAACTTGCACGTTTTTCAAGAACGGCCATTATTAATGACACACGATTGTGATCAAGCCCTGTAGTTGTACGCTTCGCCGTTCCGTAAACTGTTGGTGTGATTAATGCTTGAACTTCAACCAAAATAGGTCGTGTTCCTTCCATAGATACAACAATAGCAGAACCTGTTGCGCCAGCCAAACGTTCTTCTAAGAAAATTTCTGATGGGTTTGCAACTTCAAATAACCCACCTTCACGCATATCAAAAATTCCAATTTCATTTGTTGAACCAAATCGGTTTTTAACAGCGCGTAAAATACGGAACGTGTGATGCATATCTCCTTCAAAATAAAGGACTGTATCAACCATATGTTCCAAAATTTTGGGACCAGCAATTGCACCACCTTTTGTTACATGTCCAACAATAAAAATCGTAATACCATTCGTTTTAGCAATTTGTAATAATTCAGCAGTTACTTCTCGAATTTGAGAAACACTGCCAACTGCAGCAGACATTTCTGGTTCTTGCATTGTTTGAATTGAGTCAATGACTACGTAATCAGGATTTAATGTCTCAATATTTTGACGAATATTACCCATATCTGTTTCAGGGTAAAGATAAAATTTCTGACCTCCAACACCGAGGCGCTGTGCACGCATTTTAATCTGAACAGCACTTTCTTCACCAGAAACATATAAGACAGTTCCGCCAGTTTGGCTTAGTTGACCAGAAACTTGTAAAAGTAATGTTGATTTACCAATGCCTGGATCACCACCAATTAAAACTAATGACCCGGGTACAACACCACCACCAAGAACACGATTTAATTCACCTAACTCAGTTTCAACACGTTCTTGTTCTGCCATTGAGATATCATCTAATAGTTCTGGTTTAACAGAAGCTCCAGTAAAACTGACACGAGCTTTACGATCTGCTTTTTGTGATTGTTCACGCTCTTCTACCATCGTGTTCCATTCGTTACAGTTAGGGCAACGACCCAAATACTTTGGTGAGGTGTATCCACAGTTTTGACATACAAATTGCGTTTTTACTTTTGCCATACAAACTCCCCACCCTTTCATTATAAATTCTATTGTTAATATTTTATCACATAAACGACAACCTGTAATTTCAATTGAAATTCTTAATCATTCTATAATAACTATTTACCTGATGAACCAAATCCGCCAATACGTTTTGTAGCGGTCACCTTTTCATTATCAACAGTTAAATAGGGCATAAAAATCCCTTGGCCTATCCGATCTCCTTTTTTTACCATTTGATCTTTTAAACTAAAATTAACAATTTGTATGAAAATTTCACCTTCATTTTTTTCGTTATTATAGTAATCAGAATCAATAACACCAATTCCATTTGGTAAAATCAGTCCACGTTTTAAGGGGCTACTTGAACGATTTGCTAATAATAAAAATTCATTATCTAGCATATACGCTTTAATTCCTGTGGGAATTAAATAAGGTTTCAAAATTTTATTTGCTTGAATGAGCTCTTCTTCAGCCACCGATTCACGATGCCTAATTAGCCATAAAACCTTTAAAAATCCACTTTTCCAGATTGAAGGTAATGTAAAATCTTCAGCTGCAGCTAAGTCATATCCTGCCGAAGTTGTTGTTGATCGAACGGGTAAGTCAATTTTCCCTGCATATTTAGTAACAATTTCAAATCCTCTTGTTTTCATTTGTTTATCCCCGTAATCTGTTTACTTTTTATCTTACCTCATTTATGACATAAATGGCTAGTTTTTGGGCATTTTTTAATGGTATAATTACATTCAAAGGGAAGGTGTTCAAATGGATTTCCAACTAAATGAAACCGATTTACGCGTGTACAACGTTAATGACGAGTTAATTAGTCGAATTAGTTTTACCATGATTAATGCTAATCAGACAATGGTCATTGAACATACTTGGGTAGCTGACAATCAGCGTCATCAAGGGCTTGCAAAAAGTACAACTGATTACTTAATTAAACAAGTTATTCTAAATCAGCAAACTATTTTACCATTATGCCCTTATACAAAGTTTTATTTTAGTGAACATCCAGAACTTTTAGAATTAATTTATACACCTAAATAAAAAATAGGAGAGTGACACACATGAATCAAGACAATTTAAAAAAATTAGTTGGACAAAAAGCTGTCGAGTTTATTAAAGACGGTATGGTTGTTGGACTTGGTACAGGCTCAACCGTTAAATTTATGGTAGATGCATTAGGTCAACGTGTTAAAAATGAAAACTTATCAATTATCGGTGTTTCAACATCAATTAGAACTGAAGAACAAGCAAAATCACTTGGTATTCCAGTTAAATCAGTTGATGAAGTTGACCACATTGATTTAACAATTGATGGTGCAGATGAAATTGATGACCATTTCCAAGGTATTAAAGGTGGCGGTGCTGCTCATTTATTTGAAAAAATTGTTGCTATTAATTCAAATCAAAATATGTGGATTGTTGATGAAAGTAAAATGGTTCATACGTTGGGTAAATTCCCTCTTCCCGTTGAAGTTATCCCTTACGGTAGTCATCAATTATTCAAAAAATTAGAAGCTAAAGGATTTAATCCCAAATTTAGAACTGTTGATAATGAAAATGTTTTAACTGACTCTAAAAATTTTGTCATCGATTTATATTTAGGTGAAATAAACGATCCTGCTAGCATACAAGATTATTTAGCTAAACAAGTTGGTGTTGTAGAACAAGGTCTATTTTTAGATTGTGTAAATACGGTTATCGTTGGACGTCAAGATGGTCCTGAAGTTTTACACGCACGTTCTGACACCTTTACAATTAAATAATTCTAAAGAAGAGCTAATTTTTATTGGCTCTTTTTAAATACGCAAATTGATTTTATTTAAAAATGAGAATTTTCTTTTCTTTTTAACATTGTTTACTAATCTAACGAGATATATTATAATAGCCACAGTACTTAAATCTTATATAGGAGTGTGATTTTTTTGACACAATCAATTAGTTCAGAACAACTCGCAAAATTCCAAAAAAATTTACATGCACGTGAAAGCCATGAAGTTATTGAACGTGCCGTTACAAAAAATGGTATTTTAGCAAATAGTTACGATTTAAAAGCCCAAGCTAAAATGGAACCTGTTTTCTCAATTGATCTGGATGTTGGTAATGTTTCTAACCAAAAGCAATCAGGTCGTTGTTGGATGTTCGCCGCATTAAATACAATGCGTCATGACATGAAAACAAATTTTAAAGTTGCCAAAGATTTTGAATTGTCACAAAATTTCACTTACTTCTGGGATAAACTTGAAAAAGCAAATTACTTTTATCAAAATGTTCTTGAAACAGCTGATAAACCAACTAGTGACCGTACCGTTTCATGGTTAATGACAACTCCACAACAAGATGGCGGCCAATGGGATATGATCGTTGCAATTATTGAAAAATATGGTGTTGTTCCTCAATCTGTGATGCCTGAAACATATAATAGTTCTAAATCAAGCGAAATCAATTCAACTTTAAACTTAAAATTAAGAAAAGATGCTGTTGATTTACGTGAACTCGTTGCTGCCGGAACAAGTTCAAAAGAAATTGAAGTCGTCAAAGAAGCTAAACTTACTGAAATTTATCGTTTATTAGCATACAGTTTTGGTGAACCTCCTGCAACATTTGACTTTGAATATCGTGATTCTGATAATGAATATCATATTGATAAAAATTTAACACCAAAAACATTCTATGAAAAATTTATCGGTTGGGACTTAGATGAATACGTCTCAATCATTAATGGTCCAACAGATGATAAACCTTACAATAATATGTACACAGTTGATCGTCTTGGAAATGTTGTTGATGGGCGTCCTATTCGCCATTTAAACATTAACATGGCTGATTTTAGAGATGTTGCCATCAAACAATTACAATCTGGCGAGAGCGTCTGGTTCGGTTGTGATGTTGGTCAATCGTCTGAACGCCAAATTGGTATTATGGATACTGAACTTTATCATAAAGATGAATTGTTCAATATTGATCTAGCTTTATCAAAAGCTGAACGCCTTGATTACGGTGAGAGTCTAATGACTCATGCTATGGTTCTAACAGGTGTTGATTTGGTTAATGATCAAGCAACCAAATGGAAAGTTGAAAACTCATGGGGCGAAAAAGTTGGTAATAAAGGCTTCTTCGTTATGAGTGATGACTGGATGGAAGAATATTGTTATCAAGTTGTCGTTAACAAAAAATTCTTACCAGAAAAATTACAAGCTATTCTAAAAGAAGAACCTAAAGTCCTTGCTCCTTGGGATCCAATGGGTGCATTAGCATAATTAAAAAAGTAACAACAATATTGAATTGTTGTTACTTTTTTTGTGTTAAAATTTTTTTGCTTTTAATTGTTAAATCATCATTTAATGTATACCAAATAGGGACACCATTCGGAACCTCAACGCCATCAATATCTGCATCTGAAATATTTTCTAAATATTTTATCAATACCCTAAGTGTACTGCCATGTGCGACAATCAACTGGTTATTACCTTGTCTTAACTCTGGGGCAATGACATCTTGCCAGTAAGGTAAAATCCGTTTAAATGCCATTTCTAAGCTTTCTGATGTTGGTAAGCTACTTTTAACACGTTGCTTGTACCGTCTATCATTATCAGGTACAGATAAACTAGGTGGGATAGTCGTATAACTACGGCGCCATTGGGCTACTTGTTTAATACCGTAGATACGTTTGGTTTCATCTTTATTTAAACCGCGCAAGGCACCATAATGTCGTTCATTAAGACGCCAATTTTTCTGTATTGGAATCCAAAGTTGATTCATTTCTTCCATCATAATATTACTCGTTTTAATAGCTCGTTTTAAGACAGATGTATGAACCTGTGAAAATTGAATATTTGTATTAAGAATAACTGTTCCTGCAACTCTAGCTTCAGCGATGCCCTTAGCCGTTAATGGAACATCTGTCCAACCGGTGTATTCATTATTTTGATTTGCTAGACTCTCACCATGTCTTACCATGACTAATTCAACCATTATTAAAACCTTCTTCACTCTTCATTAATACTCATTATAACAAAAAAGACTTAAAACAACATTGTTGTCTTAAGTCTTTTAATTATTTATTTTACTCGACCAGCAAAATCTGGTTTCCAGTAAGCACTCATTGTGCTAATTTTAACATTTTGTCCTTCAGTTGGAGCTTCAGCAAATTGACTTCCACCTAAGTAGATAGCAACATGGTATGATGATCCTTTTGATCCCCAGAAAAGTAAGTCTCCAGGTTGTGCTTGAGAAACTGATTCATAGCTAACTTGTCCTTCTTGAGCAACAGTGTAGCCACCAATAGATTTTCCAGCAGCATGAGCATAAACATAACTAGTAAATCCTGAACAATCAAAACCGCTCAATGATTTTCCGCCCCATACATATGGGATGCTCTTTGTTGTTAATGATCTTGCTAGAGCAGTAATACTACTTGTATCAAGACTTGAAGCACTCACAGCACTTGTTGCTGCTTTTTTACTTGAACTATTTGTAGTTGAAGTTGTGACAGCTTTTTCACTTGAAGCTGAAGTATTTGAGCTTTTTACTGCTTTATTACTTGAAGTATCTGTACTTGCAGCTTCAGTTGCTTTTGATGCAGCTGCATCTGCTGCTGCTGCATCGTTCTTTTCATTTGCTGCTTTAGTTTCTGCTGCTGCTTTTTCAGCAGCTTTTTCTGCTGCTTTTGCTTTATCGATAGATGATTGTGTATCTGATTTTTTTGTATCAATTTGTGCTTTTAATGTATTTGCGTTTGCTTGTTTAACCGCTAGTTCAGCTTGTTTGTTTGTATATTCTTTAACTGTTTTTTGTTGATCTGCAGCCTTTTCATCTAATTCAACTTTAGAAGATTTAACTTCTGCTTTATCAGCTTTTTGTTGTTTAGCAGCTTTTTGACCAGCACCAACTAATGTTGTAACTGTTCCCACACGTTTGAAGGCATCAACAACACTTTTTGAATCTGAAACAAATTCAACCATGCTTGCTGTACTTCCATCAACTTGTAAAGCACGTGTTTGATCAGCTAATTGTGAATCTCTTTGTGAAATTTCAACATTTAATCTGCTGATCTTCTTACCTAATTTGTATTGATCTGATTCAAGTTTTGCAGCTGTATCTTTAGCATCCTTAACTTCAGCTTGAGTTGAAGTAATTTCACTATTAATTGTTGCTAATTTTGCAGCAACTTTAGTGCTCTTGCTATTTAATTTAGCAATCGTGCTTGTTAGTTCAGTTACACTATCTGAAGCGTTAGCTTGTTCTGCAACTGCGCTCATTCCAATAAGTGTAGCTGTCATCATCATTACTTTAGCAATTTTACTATTAATTTTCAAAAGGCACTCTCCTAGTTGATTTCATAATTATTATTTAATTTTAGCGTATTCGTTTTTCTCGACTAGAATAGAATAGCACGGTTCTTAGGTACATACCATTACGGTTAGTTTACATTCGAATTTAATTTACATCTTTTAATTTCAGTATGATTACACAAATGTTACAAAAGGCCATTTCCATTGTTTTTATCCCTCTTATTTGTTGTTAAATAGGCATTTACGAGTTCTATATTAAAATGACAAAAGCGTAATACAATTAGTCGTTTTTCACTGATTTAACATTACTTAATTAATCAAAGTTGTCCTTTTCATTCTTTTACATTTTTTCAATTATTTAATAATACCGTAAGAAAAAATTTTTTTTGCTTTTTATCCCTTTTTTTATCGTATAATCAGCTTAATTAATGTAATGAAAGGTATGAATAAATATGGCTAAAAATAATAACTTGGGAATGCCATCTCCAATAAAAGGCAGTTCTCAAAGCAATAAAAATAAGCATCCAATACTGTGGACACTATTGATAATTATGATTTTAGGTATTGCTTCTGGAGGTGTATATGCCTATTCAGTATTCACACATACTGAAGATACCGTCGCAAAAACTTACAAGAAAACCAAAGCAAAAAAATTAAGAAATGTTTCCAGTATTTTGAGTGAGAAAAAACCTTTTTCAATTCTATTAATGGGGACTGATACTGGCGCACTTGGTCGAAGTGATACAGGACGCACGGATACAATGATCGTTGCAACAGTTAATCCAACAACAAATAAAACTACCTTAACAAGTATTCCTCGTGATACTCAAGTTAAAATTGACGGAAGTGATGAAAGCTCTTCAAAAATAAACAGTGCCTATACCTATGGTGGCAAAGATGGTTCAACATCTGCTGTTAATACTGTTCAAAATTTATTAGATATCCCAATTGATTATTATATGTTAATTAACATGAATGGATTAAAGAAAATTGTTGATACCGTTGGTGGTGTTGATGTCAAACCATTACTTTCATTTAAACTTGAAGGAACTCATTATAAAAAAGGTAAGACAATCCATTTAAACGGCAAACAAGCCTTAGCTTATACGCGAATGCGTCATTCAGATCCACTAGGTGATTATGGCCGTCAAAAACGTCAAAAACAGATTATTACAGCAATTACCGGAAAAGCTAAATCTGTAAATTCACTCGCAAACTACAAAAAATTATTAAAAACAATTGACGGAAACATGGTAACTGATCTTAGTTTTAATGATATGCTCACAGTAGAAACAAACTACAGCGCCGCTACAGAATCAATTCACTCTGATTTCTTGCAAGGAGTAAGTACAGATGTTGATGGTCTTTCATATGAAGTTCCAACATCGACTGAAAAGAAACGCGTCTCAAATGCTATTCGTTCTCAATTAGGTTTAAACAAATCAACACAAGCCTTTACTAGTTTAGAACAGCAACTCTCTAAATAAATAGATATAAAAAAGAAACGGACCTCAATTAAAATTTGAGGTCCGTTTCTTTTTTACCAATTTTCTAAAAACTTTTGGTATTTCATTTCTCTTTGTTCAATAAGTTCATTAGATGATTTAGTCGCTAGGTTCTTCAGCAATTCATTTAGACTACTGTCCATTAGACTTATTGTTGCTGCCTGATTAGTTTCTGGCAATACCACATCAATCAATCCAATATTAAATAACTCAGTAGCCGTCATTGGCAAACTTGTTTCAATCTCATTTGGATTAGTTTTCTTCAAAATAGCACTAACGGCTTCTGGAGATGCTACTGAAAATAAGCTATTTTCAACCATCATAATAGCATTTGCATTTGCTAAAGCCAGTGCACCACCGCTTTGACCTTCACCTAAAAAAATGGCAATATTCGGCACTTGTAATGCACCCATTTTTAAAATCATTTCAGAAATAATATAGCTCTGTCCTGTTTGTTCTGATTTAACGCTGGCATCTGCGCCGGGCATATTAATTAGCGTTACAACAGGTCGCTTAAATTTTTCAGCTTCATTTAGTAATCGCATTGCTTTTCGATACCCACTTGGCTTCACGGCACCAAAATTATAGGCTAAACGTTCTTCTAAATTTACGCCCCGATTAATGCCAATAACTGTCACTGGGCACTTATGAAAAAGTCCAATCCCACCAATAATGGAAGCATCCTCTTCGCCAACTCGATCACCATGATTTTCGAAAAACACATCAAATAGACTAGAAATAATAAATTTAGCACTTAATCTATCATTCGATCGAACTTTTTTTAAAAAATCTGAGTCCATTTTTAATATCCCCTCACACGTGTAATAGTAGTAGCTGACTAAGAATCTGTTTTATGTTTTTCCGATCAATAACCTGATCAACAAATCCATTTTCATATAAACCTTCTGCTGTTTGAAAATTAGCAGGTAGCTTTTCATTTGTCGTCTGTTTAATCACTCTTTCACCAGCAAAGCCAATTTTAGCTTGTTTTTCAGCTAATACAATATCGTTATTTAGTGCAAAGCTAGCACTGACACCACCCATTGTTGGATCCGTCAATAGGGACATGACTAATAACCCTGCATTATCTAGTTTTTGTTTCATGTAAAGAATCGAATTCATTTGTAATAACGAATAAATTCCCTCTTGCATTCTTGCACCACCAGAAGCAGTAACGATTACAAATGGCAGTCGTTTATCTAATGCGACTTGCATCCCTAACTTAATTCTAGTCCCTGCCGTCGTATTCAATGATCCCATCATAAAAAAACTATCCATTACTGCTAAAATCAATGGTTGTTGATCAATGCTACCTTCACCGACAATAACGGCTTCATCAGATGTCGTTGAACGCTTAGCACGTTCCAGTTTTTCTGAGTAACCTGGAAATTGTGCTTTATTTTCTGTTTTATTTGCTACATTTATTACCTCAAAACCGTTTTCATCTGTTAAAATAGCAATTCTCTCCATAGCAGTCAAGCGTTTATAAGTTTGGCATTTAGGACAAATAAAATAAGGTGCCCATTCACTTTCATGTAAATGCGTCCCACAATTTCGGCACTTTTGCCATTGATTTGTCTTTGGATAATGACTCATTACCGCCACCGCCTTTAAATTTTGCTATCAATTGAAATGGTATTTTCAATAAATTCTTGTGATTTTATAATTATTTTTAATTGCGTTAAATTAGTTTCAATTCCTGAAATATAAATTGATTCAAGTGATTTTTGCATTTTTAAAATAGCTAATTCTCTCGTTTCAGCATGACAAATAATTTTTGCTAATAGTCCGTCATAGAAAGCAGAGATGGTGTCACCGACACCATAACCCGTTTCAATTCGAATATCTTTAGGAAAATCAAAACATGTAATTTTAGTTTTCACACTTGGAATTAAGGATAATCGACATTCGATTGCATGTCCATTCATTTCTACATCATTATTCAATACTTCTTTACCTTCAGCAACTAACAACTGTTGTTGAACAACATCCATTTTAACAGTTTCTTCAGTAACACCATGTTCGACTTGCAATCGTGTATTCATTTCTAAAAAATAAAATTGATTATTCGCAAATAAAAATTCTACAGTTCCTAATCCAACGTAATGTAAATTTTTGATTAACTGACGCGTAAAATAGTAGAGTTGGCTTTGTTGCTCACTAGTTAAGACAACTGATGGGCTTTCTTCAATCACTTTTTGTCGGTGATTTTGCAAGCTACAATCCCGATTTCCTAACACTTGAACATGGTGCCCATCACCGATAATTTGCACTTCTATATGCCGCGCGTTTATCAATTTTTTTTCAAGATAAAAACTTCCCTCAGCAAAAGAAGCCTTTGCTTCTTGCTGAACAATCTCAGCGCCAGATAACAAATCAGATTTCCTTTCAACTGCTCTGATACCCTTGCCGCCTCCGCCATGTGAAGCTTTAATTAATAGTGGGAATCCAATTTTATTTGCTTGCTCAATCAATTCTTCGTTAGAAGTAATTAAATCAGATCCAGGAATAACGGGTACCCCTTTCTCAATTGCTAACAAACGAGATTTATCTTTATCTGCTAGTTGCTGGATTAATTCCGCTTCCGGACCAATAAAAGTAATACCACATTCCATACACATTTGTGCAAAATGCGCATCTTCTGATAGAAACCCGTATCCTGGATGAATTGCATCAACATTTAAACTTAATGCTGCCATCAATATACTCTCTCGATTTAAATAAGAATCTTTTGCTAAGGCTGGCCCAATGCAAATTTTTTCATCAGCAAGTTCAACAAATCGACTTTGTGCATCCACTGTTGAATAAATAGCGACCGTTTGTATATTTAATTTTTGGCAAGCGCGAATAATTCGTTCAGCCACTTCTCCACGATTCGCTATTAAAATTTTTCGAAACAAATGACTCACCTATCCATCTATTCTAATTTTAAGTAACTCTTGATCAAATTCGACTAATTCACCATCATCTACTAGTTGTTCAAGTACGATACCTGTCACTGGCGATTGGATATCATTGTATAATTTCATACTTTCAATTTGAGCAATAACCTGCTTTTTAATAATTTTAGTCCCAATTGTTCCCATTTTATCAAAATGAACTAACCCAACAAGTGGGCTTTTAACGATAAAAATGGTGTCACTATCATCTTCTTGTATATTTGTTGCTACTTTTATTTTTTCGGCTGTTTTTTCTTGATCTACAACTACTTTAAAGTCACCATCTTCAATTTCAACATGAGAAAATGGCATTGTCGCAATTTTATCTAATAATTGATTAATTTCATTAAATTTCATTAATTTGCACACACCTTAAATTTTTATTAGTAAACTTCCATATGCTAAGCCAGCTCCAAATCCAGTTAATAAAACTGTACCACCCGTAAACCCTTGTTGAATTGCTTCATTTAGGGCCATTGGAATCCCGGCTGAAGATGTATTTCCGTGATGAATAACACTTGTTGCAAATTTTTCAATTGGCATCCCTAACTCATCAGCAATTGTTTCAATAATTCTTAAATTTGCTTGATGGCAAACAACCAAATCAATATCACTTGTTTTTAACTTATTATCTTTAAGTAATTGTTTCATCTGATTAGGCACAACTGTTGTAGCAAATTCAAACACATCTCGTCCCTCTTGGAAAAATGCATCTATTGTTGGATAATTATCTTCATTAACATCACTTAATGGTTCAATACGTCCACTATGAATAACATCCTTTTTTTGCCCATTTGTTTCTATTTTTTCAGCAATAAAGCTTTCATCCGCTGAATTATTTGAGGCTTCAAGAAGAGCACCACCTGCACCGTCTCCAAAAAATACAGCGCTTGTTCGATCCTTAAAATCCATCATTTTTGAGTTAACTTCTGCACTAATCACAATTGCCCGTTTGTATTGCCCTGTACGTAAAAACTTTTCTGCGGTACTCATAGC
Organism: Dellaglioa sp. CoH-57-MRSF-20; assembly: GCF_056781955.1. The sequence goes on along the minus strand of NZ_JBXAXV010000006.1, from coordinate 17,543 downwards.
AAATATAAATCCCGCACAAGCAGCGCTAATATCGAAAGCAAAGGCGTTCATTGCGCCAATATTTCCTTGAACAATCGCAGCTGTCGATGGTGTTAAGGCGTCTGGCGAAATTGTGGAAATAATAATTAAATCAATATCTGTGGCTTCATACCCAGATTTAAGTAAAAGTTCATTTGCTACTTTTGTACTCAAATCTGATGTATTTTCATCAATTGCATAGTGTCGTGTTTTAATCCCAGTATGCGCCACTATCCATTCATCCGAGGTTGGCATAAATTTAGCTAATTCATTATTTGTCACAATTCGTTCCGGCACAAAATGTGCCATATTTTTTATTTTGACATAATTATTCAATTTACCCATTCTCCCAGTCGTTAAGTTTAATTCATTCTATTTTATCAATAATCGCAAAATTAAGACACCAAAATAATTAACGCTTAATAATTCTTTAATTTCATAATACGCCAGTATGGCAATCTTTCATTAAAAAAAGCACTAAACCCCATAGTAACAAGGTCGAGTGCTTTTAAGTAAAACTATTATGCGAGTAAATGGATTCGAACCATCACGGGATATTATCCCACCAGATCCTTAGTCTGACGCGTCTGCCAATTCCGCCATACTCGCAAGAACAATCATAATTGTAGCAAAAATTGTTCCTTGTTACAAGTCCCATTTAAAATAAATTAGTATTCCATTAAAATTAACTTACTTCGACACTTCGAGCAAACGTAGCGTGACAGGTTAATTTTTCTTTGTCGTTGATACTGTTGTCCACAATTAGAGCATTGATAGTGAATAACTCTTTTCTTTTTAGCCTGTTTTGGACCAAGAGGGGCAAACCGGCTACCACCTACAATTGTCAGTAGCTGTTTGAAATCATGATCACGATGTTGATAACCCTTTTTAGCAATATGCAGATGATAATGACATAATTCATGCTTGATAACACCTATTAAAATATCCTCACCATGTTCCGTCAGCATTTTAGGATTAATTTCAATATTATGGTCATTTAATCGATACCGTCCACCCGTCGTTCGTAGTCTTTTATTAAATGTTGCTTTGTGGATAAATGGCTGCTTAAAAAAAGTTGTGGATAAGTTTTGAACTAAAGCTGTTAATTCAAAATCAGTCATCTTATTTATCCGTTGGTCGTTTCATTGTTAACTGAACGCGATTACGTTTCAAATCAACTTCCATTACCCACACTGTAACTATGTCCCCAACCGCAACCACTTCACTTGGTTTCTTAACGAACTTATCTGTTAATTGTGAAATGTGGACAAGTCCATCTTGTTTAACACCAATATCTACAAACGCACCAAAATCAATTACGTTCCGAACGGTTCCTTGTAATGACATGCCGGGTTCTAAGTCCTCAATTGTTAACACATCGTGTCGTAGTAACGGTGCCGGCATATCGTCACGTAAATCACGGCCTGGTTTTTGTAAACTAGCTAGAATATCTGCTACTGTTTCCACACCACTACCCACAACTTGTGCCAAATTTTCAGCATTTGTCTGTGCTAATTGGTCATTTGTCTCAGTTTTACCCAAATTAGTTATTTTTATCCCCAATTCTTTCAACAAAATCTTTGTTAGTGGATAACTTTCAGGATGAATATCAGTATTATCTAAAATGTTATCCCCAGAAACAATACGTAAAAATCCAATTGCTTGTTCATAAGCTTTTGGTCCTAAGCGTGGTACTTTCTTAAGTTGTTGACGCTTCGTAAATTTACCATTTTCGTCACGATAAGTAACAACATTTTTAGCAATTGTTAAATTTAATCCAGAAATTTTTGTTAATAGCTCTGAACTAGCTGTATTTAAATTAACCCCAACTTTATTCACAGCATCTTCAATCACGACATCTAACTGTGCATCCAATTTTTTTTCAGCAACATCATGTTGATACTGACCGACTCCAACAGATTTAGGATCAATCTTAATTAATTCAGCCAAAGGATCTTGCAATCTACGGCCGATACTAATAGCAGAGCGTTCTTCAACGTGAAGTTCTGGGAATTCATCACGAGCTGCTTGACTAGCTGAATAAACCGATGCCCCAGCCTCATTTACAATGACATAAAAAATTGGCCGTTCGATTTCTTTTAAAATATCTGAAACAAATTGTTCAGATTCTCGACTTGCTGTTCCATTTCCAATTGCAATCATTTCAACTTGGTATTTTTCAAGGAACTGTTTAAATTGTCCAGCAGCTGCGGCACGTTTTTCACCATTTGCAGGTTTATGTGGATAAATTACCAATTTGTCTAAGAATTTACCTGTACCATCCACGATGGCTAACTTACAGCCTGTTCGATAGGCTGGATCAAAACCTAAAACAACTTTCCCTTTTAATGGTGCTTGCATAAGTAAATGGTATAAGTTATCCCCAAACACATTAATAGCTTGTTCTTCAGCAACCTCTGTCATACCTTTACGAATTTCACGCTCAATTGATGGTTTAATAAAGCGTTTATAACTATCTTGATACGCATTTTCAATGATTGGTACAGCGTCACCACTATTTTTCCCAATAATTCTAAAATGCATAAATGTCATAATTGCTTGTTCTGGTACAACAACGGAAGCTTTTAAGATTCCCTCTTTTTCACCACGATTAATTGCCAGTACACGATGCGGAACGACTGATTTTAAAGATTCACTAAACTCATAGTAATCACGATAAATACCTTTTTCGTCTTTTTCTTCAGCTTTAACTTTTGCTTCAAACAAACTATCTTTTTGAGTTACTTTACGAATCCACTCACGATATTCGGCACTTTCACCAAATGCTTCAGCTAAAATTTCATGTACCCCAGCAAAAACGTCTTCTTCAGTTAAAATTTCAGCATCAACATTAATAAATGTGCTTGCTTTCTGATTAATTTCAGCTGCTGTTTGGGGGAATGTCAACAACCATTTGGCAAATGGTTCTAATCCAGCCTCTTTGGCAATAGTGGCCTTAGTACGACGTTTTTGTTTAAAAGGTAAATAATAATCTTCAATCTGTTGCAATTTTTTTGCTAAACTAATTTTATTTTTTAAAGCTTCTGTTAAATTACCTTGTTCTTCAATTATGTGGATAACTTCTGCTTTACGTTTTTCTAAACTCTCAACATGTTTATAAGTTGTCTCAATTTCACGAATTTGAACTTCGTCTAAACTATCTGTTCTTTCTTTTCGATATCGTGCAATAAATGGAACAGTATTTCCTTCATCAAGCATCCCTAAAACTGCGTTAATTTGTTTTTCTCGATACTGATTTAGCTCTTTTAATACTAACGGCATAATGTTTTTTTCCATGATAACGACCTCAATTCGAATATTTTTTGTTCATAAAAAAGAGACTAATAATAGGCGTCAGTACAACCATTCCTAATATCAATCTCTTTAATTAAATTTAACCTAAAATTTGTTGCATGATACGTTGCATCATATCAGTTGTTTGCGTCATTCCTTTATCTTGTTTTTCTTCTGAAGCTTTAAATGCATCAACCTCGACAAGATGTTTCTCAACATTAATACTACTTGTCATCTCATCGCAACCTTCAACAAAAGTACGATAACCACTAATTAATTTTTTATGTTTTCCCAAAACAGGAATGGGTACTTGTAAATCATCTAATTTGCTTAAATTTTCTTGGTAACTTGCTGTACCTTCAACAAATTTTTCTTTAGTAGTTGTGAATTCATCATCTGAAACAATAGAAAAGTCACCTGCAGTAATGGCTTTTTCCATTACTTCGTAATGATCATTTAAAGAATTACCCATTTCTTCAGTTGCTTGCGCAACATCATTTAACGCATTGATATAATAATTTACATTAACTCTTTTTTTCAAGATATAAACTTCCTTTTATTTATTTTTTCTGAATAATCGTTGGCCAAGCTTCACAATTTCAACAATCACAATAATTGAGAATGATCCCGCTAAAACAATACCCCATTGATACATATCTAAATGGCTAACATGGAACATTTTATTTAATCCGGGGATTAAAATAGTTGCTGCGAGCAACGCAAATGATGCCAAAATTGACCAATTAAACGTCACATTTTTAAAGATATTACGGTTGAAGATTGACCCATGGATTGATTTAACATTGAATGCATGGAATAACTGAATTAATCCTAATGTTGCAAAAGCCATTGTTAAAGCATCTGCATGAATTAATTTATCACCCATATGAACAGGATACGTTAAAGCCAACCAATAAACAAATAATGTTATAGCCCCTTCTAAGATACCTTGATAAATAATACTTGGCATCACACCACCAGAGAAGAAGTTTGATTTACGTCCACGTGGTTTTTGATCCATCAATCCTTTTTCAGCAGGTTCTACACCAAGTGCAATTGCGGGAAATGTATCTGTTACCAAGTTAATCCACAAAATATGGACTGGTGCCAAAATACTCCAACCCATCATTGTCATAACAAACAAGGTTAATACTTCACCTAAGTTTGCAGAAAGTAAATATTGAATTGATTTTTGAATATTAGAAAAGACTTTTCGTCCTTCCTTAACAGCAAAAACAATTGTCGCAAAATTATCATCAGCGAGAACCATATCTGAAGCACCTTTAGATACTTCAGTTCCTGTAATACCCATCCCAATTCCAATATCAGCCGATTTCAAAGCTGGCGCATCGTTCACACCATCACCAGTCATAGCAACCACTTGATTCTTTTTCTGCCATGCTTTAACAATTCGCACTTTATGTTCAGGCGATACCCTTGCATATACAGAATATTGTTCAACCTTATTTTCAAATTCTGAGTCTGATAAATCATCTAATTCAGAACCAGAAATAATTGCTTCATGTTGTCCAGCTTCAACAATTCCTAATCGAACTGCAATAGCTTCGGCAGTATCGCGATGATCGCCTGTAATCATCAAAGGACGGATCCCGGCTTTCTTAGCTTCGCTAACTGCAGCAGCAGCTTCTGGTCGCTCTGGATCAATCATTCCAACTAATCCAGCAAAAATCAAATCATTTTCCACAGTTTCTGAATCTAATACCGCTGGAATTGCAGGCATTTCACGATACGCGAATGCTAACACGCGTAATGCTTGCGTTGCCATATCATGATTATTAGTCATAATATAATCTAGCTGTGCATCAGTTATCGGTTTAATTTCGCCATTTTCAATATAACGTGTTACCCGTTTTAATAGTTGATCGGGAGCACCCTTAACAGCAACAAAAAAAGATTTATCCTCATTTTTTTGAATTGTTGACATCAATTTACGTTCTGAATCAAATGGAACTTCAGCAACTCGAGGTTCACTGCTTAATAATGCATCCACATCTAATCCATGATCTAAATGATATTGAATTAGAGCCGTCTCTGTTGGGTCACCAATTAAATTGCCCTCAGATGTTTGTTTTGTGTCATTACTGAAAGACATCACCTGGTATAGTGGACTTTCTAAATTTGTTTCCACCTTATCGGCATCTAATAACTCATTATTTATAAATATTTTTTCAACAGTCATTTGATTTAACGTTAATGTACCCGTCTTATCTGATGCAATAATGTCAGTACTACCAAGTGTTTCAACTGCTGGTAATTTTCTAACAATCGCATTTCTTTTTGCCATCTTTTGTGTTCCAAGTGCTAAAATAATTGTAACAATAGCTGGTAATCCTTCTGGAATTGCAGCTACAGCTAATGAAATCGCAATTAACAACATATCAATGACACTATTATCTCCATTTTGTAGACCAACGAAGAAAACAATAACAGCAATAATTAATATTAAAATAGTTAATGTTTTACCTAATTGGTTAAGATTATCTTGTAGTGGTGTTTTCATTTCATCGGCAGAATTGAGCATTCCTGCAATACGTCCAACTTCAGTGTTCATCCCTGTTCCAACAACGATTCCTTCACCACGCCCATAAGTTACATTACTATTCATAAACGCCATATTATGGCGATCGCCAATACCAGCATCTTCATCATTTAATAAATTTAAACTTTTATCAACAGGTACTGATTCACCAGTTAAAGCAGATTCTTCAATTTTAAGAGAAGCAATCTGTGTTAAACGTAAATCTGCTGGAATAACATCCCCTGCTTCAAGTAAAACAATATCTCCAGGTACTAAATTTTCACTTTTTACAGTTTCAATTTGCCCATTTCGTTTTACATTTGCGTTAGGTGTCGACATTTCTTTTAACGCATTAATTGCCTCTTCAGCCTTAGATTCTTGAAAAACACCGAATACAGCGTTTAAAACAACAACTAACATGATGATAATTGCGTCCACAACTTCACCTGATGATGCCGCAATTAACGCAGCCACAATTAAAACGATTATCATGAAATCTTTAAACTGATCAAAGAATTTTTGTAATATTGTTTTACGTTTACCTTCTGACAACTGATTCAATCCATACTTGTCTGTTCTTTCTTTAACCTCTTGGGTTGTTAACCCTGCCAAATCTGTCTTTTGGCCTGCTAAAACTTCGTCAACTGATTGTGCGTAAATCCTTTTTGTCATAGTAATCCTCCTTATAATAGTTTCACAAAATACAAAAAAAGACCTATGTATGTTGCAGAACTTTAAACATACATAAGTCTCACTATTTAAGGCAATACCAGAAAAAGAACTTTCTTGTTGGTGACATTGCCGCGGATAACCGCCAGTTACTCCCCTATGATTTCTTTAATTATAACTGAAATGAAACAGCTTACGCAACTATTTACTTCCAAAAAGAATCATAAACAGTAATTGGCAGATGTCGTTTGTGTTCTGTCTTTAAATACCAATTTTCAATTTTATCACTAATTTCTTTTGAAACTACCTTTCCTTCAAGATAATCATCAATATTATCGTAAGTAACTCCTAAGGCAACTTCATCAGGTAGCGCTGGACGGTCTTCTTCCAAATCGGCTGTTGGTACTTTTAAATACAGATGTTCCGGCGCATTTAACGAAGCTAACATCTCTCTACCTTGGCGCTTATTCAAACGCCAAAGTGGTGTAATATCAGCACCTCCGTCACCATATTTAGTATAAAATCCAGTAATTGCTTCTGCAGCATGGTCAGTTCCCACAACCGCACCTGACTTTGCCCCGGCAATCCCATATTGAGCAATCATGCGCTGACGAGCTTTGATATTACCTTTATTAAAATCAGAAATTTCAAGATTGTTTGCCATTAAGCTTATTACCATTTCATCGGTAGCACCTTTAATGTCTACACGAACCACTTGATCTGCCTGCATAAATTTTATAGCATCTAATGCATCAGATTCATCGGATTGATTGCCGTATGGTAGTCGAACTGCAATAAATTGATAATTGCTATCACCGGTTTCTTCACGTAACTCACGAATAGCCTGTTGTGCTAAATACCCAGCAAGTGTTGAATCTTGTCCACCAGAAATTCCTAAAACTAAAGATTTTAAAAATGGATGTTTCAATAAATAAGCTTTCATAAAATCAATACTCATACGAATTTCTTCTGCAATATTTACACTTGATTTCACTTTCAAAGTTTCAATAATTTTCTTTTGTAAGTCAGTCAAGATTAACACCCCTTATTTAATATTATTCATATTATTTCTAATTTTTTGGATGATAGCCATCTTATTATCATAAGCTTTTTGTGATAAATCGACAGGGTAATCTTGTGGATTTAATTCACGTTTATATTCTTCCCATAACCCATCTAACTGAATTCTTGAATACTCTCTAATAGCATCCAATTCTGGCTGATTATAAACCAGTTCACCTTCAACAAATATATCTTGTAAAATTGGTCGTGCATTATAGTTAGTTACCAACTTATTAATATAGGTATACTGCTGATGGAACATATAAAGTGAGTCTTGTTTCTGAGGTTCCTCATCCGATAGTGCAATGTAATCTCCTTCAGTTTTACCATCAACTTTATTAGTAATACGCCATACTTGTTTCTTACCTGGTGTTGATACTTTTTCTGCATTATTACTGAGTTTAATTGTATCAACCATTTTACCATCGCCACCTTCAATGGCTACTAATTTATAAACTGCACCTAAGGCGGGTTGATCATAGGCAGTTATTAGTTTAGTTCCAACGCCCCAGACGTCAATTTTAGCTCCTTGCATTTTTAAATTAGTAATTGTTTTTTCATCTAAGTCATTTGAGGCATAAATTTTAGCTTCTGTAAATCCAGCTTCATCTAATTGTTCACGAACGCGTTTCGAAATGTAAGCCATATCCCCACTATCAATTCGTACGCCGGCAAAATTAATCTTATCACCTAACTCTTTAGCAACTTTAATTGCACTTGGCACACCACTTTTTAACGTATCGTATGTATCAACTAAAAAGACACAATCACGATGCGTTGTTCCGTAAGCCATAAAAGCATCATAGTCATCTCTGTATGCTTGAACTAATGAATGCGCATGCGTTCCACTGATAGGAATACCAAATATTTTACCTGCTCGGACATTACTAGTTGCATCAAATCCACCAATATAAGCTGCACGTGTTCCCCAAATAGCTGCATCAAATTCTTGTGCTCGTCTTGTACCAAATTCTAACACACCATCATCTCCGGCTACAGCTTTGATACGAGCTGATTTTGTTGCAATCAATGTTTGATAATTAATGATGTTAAGTAATGCCGTTTCTACTAATTGACAGTCTGCTAAAGGACCTTCTATTTGGACAATGGGTTCGCCGTTAAAAACAACTTCCCCTTCAACAGCTGACCTGATTGTGCCACGAAAATGAAAATCTTTTAAATAGGCAAGAAAATCATCTGGATATCCTGCCACTTCTCTTAAATACGCAATGTCTGTCTCTGAAAATTTTAAATTTTGAATATAATTAATAGCTCGTTCTAAGCCTGCAAAAATCGCATAGCCATTAGAAAATGGTAAATTTCTGAAGAAAACTTCAAATACAGCATTTTGATTATGAATATTTTTTTCCCAGTAAGTTTGGATCATATTAATCTGATAAACGTCCGTATGTAACGTATAGCTATCATCTGGGTAATTTTTTACCATGATGTTTCTCCTTTAAAATGAATGCACTACTAGAATTTTTTCCAGCACACAAATTATAATCTACATTTTACCATTTTTTCCGTAATCCGTCATATTCAATACTTATTTTAAATTTATCTTCTGTTATAATGAGACAAAGTTTAAAAAGTGAGGACATATTATGCCAAATAAATTTAAAAAAACAAAAATATTAGATATCGAATTTATTAATACAACTAATGACGCTTTTTTAACTCAGATAGCGACTGATTCGATAGCTCATCTAAATCGATTTATCGTGACAGCCAACCCAGAAATTGTTCTATTTGCACGACAACACCCAGATTATAAAAAGATTCTTAACCAAGCTGACTACGTTACACCAGATGGTATTGGTATTATCAAAGGCGCAGCAATTTTAGGGACTCCAATGCCCGAACGAATCACTGGCTATGATACTTTAATGAGCCTGCTTAAATGGGCTAATAGTCATCAAAAATCAATATACCTAGTTGGTGCAGCCGAAACGGTCATCCAAAAAGTTGCCAAAACGATTAAGTCTGATTATCCAAACATTAATTTAGTCGGATTTCATAATGGTTATTTCAAAAATGATCAGGATATTGTAAGTAACATTAAAATATCTCAGCCTGATTTTGTTTTTGTTGCAACAGGTTTTCCAAATCAGGAGGAATTTATTCAGCGTAATCGCCAAGTGTCTGATAGTATCTGGATGGGTGTTGGTGGTAGTTTCGACGTTCTAGCGGGTACTGTGAATCGTGCGCCACAATTTTGGCAAAATCATCATATTGAGTGGCTTTATCGTTTATTCCAAGAACCGACTCGTTTTATTCGAATGCTAGCTATTCCACGTTACTTATTACTAATATACAAAGAAAAATTTAGAGGACATAAAAAAAAGAACTAAGAAATTAAAAATTTCTTAGTTCTTTTTTACATATTGTTATATTACCAAACGAAAACGCCAACCATACCCGCTGATAATAATGAAACTAGAATACCAGATAATAGCATGTAACCAACGTTTCTTGCGATAACATCATTTTTTTCTTTATCCACAATTCCTTTGAAACAACCAATAATCATTCCAATTGTTGAAAAGTTTGCAAACGATGTAACAAAAACAGTTAAAACAGCTTTGTAATGAGGTGCAAATGAGTTAATCGTACTTGATACTTGTCCCATAACAACAAATTCATTTGTTACTAATTTTGTACCCATGTAACGTGCTAATTCGAAAGCATCTGAAGGATTGAATCCCATTAACCAAGCAAATGGGAACATAATAATACCTAAAATATTTTCAAGTGATAAATTTGGATTAACTAATCCAAGAATATTATCAATCAAGGCTGCTAAAGCAACGAAAGCAATAACATTTGCTGCAATAATCAAGACTAACTTACCAGCACCCAAAATTGAATCACCCAAGAAAGCGAAAAAGGGTTCTCTTTTATTATCTGATTCAGAAGTTTCTAAATCATTTGAGTTACTACCTGTCATTTCAGCAATAGTATCTTCTTCTTCTGTTACTTCAACTGGATTTAAAATACTTGTTATAATAATAGCATTAATAATATTAATTGGAACAGCTGTTAAGATATATTGACCTGGCATCATTGTTGTATAAGCACCAATGATTGAAGCCGTCACACAGCTCATTGACATCATTGCCAAAGTTAAGTTCCGTTCTGATTTCATTAGTTTCAACTGAAGGCTTGAAACAGCTAATGCTTCAGTATTTCCCAAAAACATCATTTCTACTGAGAAAAATGATTCAAATTTTGGTTGGCCTGTAATTTTTGATAACCCACGGCCAATCCACTTAATAATAAATGGAAGAACGCCAATGTACGTTAAAATATCAAACAATGGCACAATCATAATAACTGGTAATAGAACACTCATGAAAAATCCCATATCAGTTACTTTAGGCATAGCGGGTACCATAAATTGAATACCTTGATATGCGGCCTGCATTAGCCAATTAAACCCATTAGCCGCGCCTTCTACAAGATCACGTCCTAATGAGAATTTTGTTAAGAACCAAGCTAAAAATAAATTAATAACGACCATAATTGCGATTGATTTCCAATTGACTTCTCTCTTTTTCTTGGAAAACGCAAATGCAACTAAAATAAAAATGGCAACACCGAAAATATTAACTAATAAATACATATCTTAAAACCCCTTCAGATAATTTATTTTTTGCTCTTAAATAATATAGCGTTATCTCAAATTGATGTCAATCGAACAGATTTCTCAAAAAAAAAATTACTCTATCTCATCCATTGATATGGTTGAAAGAGAGCAATTAATAATTTCTTAAACTTTATTTTTCTAGATAAAATTCAAAGCGATTCCCTACATATTGTGTCCGAACATATTCAAAAGGTTCACCATTTTTCAAAAAGCTAACTTGACGAAGCCTCAAAATCGCTTCACCACGCTTGATTGATAGATAATCCGCTATGCTTTCAGCAGCTGACATAGCAGACACTGTCTGTTGTGCCCCTCCCAATGTTAAATTGGCTTTTTCTTCCAATGTTCGATATAAAGAGCTCGTAATTTCAGTTTTACTATAACCCTCAACTAATTTATTAGGAACCGTAGCAACTTCAAAACAAATCGGTAAACCATCAGCATAACGAATTCGTTCCATTCGTAAGACTAGTTCGCCATCGATCAATTGTAACTTTTCAATTTCACTTAATGAAGGCGTTGTAACATGATAAGTGATCGTCTTACTTGAAGCCACTTTTCCCTGTTCAGCCATTAGGTCAGTAAAACTAGTCACACCTGACATCTTTTCTTGAACCTTCTTACGAGCAACGTAGGTTCCATCACCAACATGACGTTCTAGAATACCTTCATCTACCAAGGTTTGAATTGCCTGTCTAAGCGTCATTCTGCTGACACCAAATACAACAGCAAGTTCACGTTCAGCCGGAATACGATTGCCAACTTCCCATTCACCAGATTCAATTGTTTTTTTCATTTCATTATGAATTTGAATATATATGGGAGATCCCATTAACAATTACCTTCCTAACCTTTTATTAAAATTTACGTCCAAAGCTATATGTGCTTTCTAGTTGCATGTTAGCATCAAATAAGTTCATATCAGCATCTTTTCCGATTTCAATAGCACCTTTTGATGTTAAATTGAATTCCCTAGCTTGATTGACAGAACTCATCAATACAGCTTCTTCGATACCACAACCAGTAAATTTCATAATATTTTTAAATGCATCTTGATATTGTAAAACAGAGCCTGCTAAATTACCAGATTCTAATCTTGCTTGTTTGTCTTTAACAATAACTTTTTGCCCGCCAAGTTCGCTTAAGCCTTCAGGCATTCCTTTAGCACGCATCGAGTCAGTAATTAATTCAATACGTTTAGGTCCTTTTAAATCATAGGCTAGTTTAATCATATCTGGCACAATATGAAAACCATCAGCAATAATTTCTGTATAAATATTATCCTCTAAAAATGCATGTCCAGTTACACCTGGTTCACGATGCTTAAATTCGCGTTGTGCATTGTATAAATGAGTGACATGACTTGCTCGAGAATGTTTCATTTCTTCGCGAGTAGCGTTACTATGGCCCACTGAAGGTACGATACCATTCTTGATACAATACTCTTCAAATTCAGGTGACGTTTTATGTTCCGGTGCATAAGTCACTAATTTGATCATATGTCCTGATAATTCATTCCATTTATCAAATAACTTTGTATCAGGTGCCTCAATATATTTTTCAGGCTGTGCGCCTTTAAAAACAGGAGAAATAAATGGTCCTTCAAGATGAATTCCTTGAATAACAGGGTTCACTTCAGCGGCTTTTTTGATACCAACCATAGCATTAGCAATATTTTCATGTGATTGGGTCATTGTCGTTGCGAAATAAGTCGTAACACCTTCGTGAATCATATCGGTAACCATTTCATTAATTTGTTTAGAATCACCATCCATAGCATCAAAACTATATCCACCATGGCTGTGAACGTCAATAAATCCAGGAACAATAATTTTCCCTTCTACATCTCTAACCTCATCAGAGGCTAAAGCTTTGTATTCGCTCATTGGCCCCATTGCACTAATTTGTTTATCAAATCGAATATATGCATCTTCAATTTTTTCTGAACCCGTGTAGATAACTGCATGTTTTAAAACAATACTCATCTTATCCGCCATCCCTTCAATTTATAAACTTAGTATAATCGGTATAGACCAAAAAAACAAGGTCATATCAAATTTAGTTTTTGTCTTTAGCCACAGTTGCATCAACTGCTTTAATAATAGAATTCATAAATCCAGCCTCTTCCATTGCAAGCAATCCAGCAATAGTTGTGCCACCCGGAGATGAAACCTCATCAATTAATTTCCATGGCACTTCATCAGTAGCTAAGACCTTTTTTGCACTGCCTAGTACAGCTTGAGCAGCAATCTTAGTTGCTTTATCTTTTGGTAAGCCATATTTAACGCCTGCACGTGCAAGCGTATCAATAAATAAGTAAATAAATGCTGGTGAGCTACCAGCAAGAGCAACAAACGTGCTAAAATCGCGTTCAGCAATCTCCATCGTTTCACCAATAGTATCAAATAAATCAGTACCTTGTTTCATTTGTTTATCTGTCAAAATATCATTACCGACTAACGCAGTCATACTTTCGGAAACCGTTGCGTTAACATTTGGCATTGTTCTTAAAATACCAACTGAATGATTATCTAATTCTAATTCAATTTCAGAGATTGAAACACCTGATACAATAGAAATTAGCATAGGTTTGTATTCCTTCACTGACTCTTTAATTTCTGCTAAAACCATACCTAAGACAATTGGTTTAACAGCAAGAAAAACAACGTCAGCCTCACTAACCACCTGAGCATTGCTACCTAACGCTGTAAAGCCATTAGCTTCAGCATAAGGTACATAGCTGGACTCTCTTGCACTGTGTACCAAAATTTCTTTTGGCGCGATAAATTCTGCTTCTACTAAACCTTCAATAATTGCTCGAGCCATATTACCAGCTCCAATAAATCCAATTTTCATAGTTTCCTCATTTCAATTATTATATTTAATTACTATCTCCATCATACCGCAAAAAAAAATAAAATAACAAATAAAACAAAAAAGCAGATACCTAAGTATCTGCTTTTAGCTAGTTGGGTTAGATGGATTCGAACCATCGCATGACAGGATCAAAACCTGTTGCCTTACCGCTTGGCTATAACCCAATATTATAAAATAATGGTGGAAGAGAGTGGATTCGAACCACCGAACCCGAAGGAGCGGATTTACAGTCCGCCGCGTTTAGCCTCTTCGCTACTCTTCCATATCAGCTTTATCCGACTTAACTATCATACAAATAAATGGATTAAAAATCAAGCTTTTTTTTCAATTATTTTAAATTAATTATTTGTAACGTAAATTTCCACTCATCGAAGAACGTATTTTTCGTCCATTCGTTATATTTTTTCCGCCCATATCCCACTGGCTTCGTATAATACGTCGTTTCATTAATTTGAATAGGATCATGTTTGATATGGAGGTGCCCAAATAAAACTTTTTCTACTTTATAGTATTCTAACAGATCTCCCATCTTTTGACTACCTAACATGCCGTTTGCAACGTTCCAGAAACGATTATCATTATTAATTTTAATATACAATTCATTAGGTACAAAATGAGTCATAAATATTATTTTTTTATTTAATTGTTTCGCATCACTCAATAATTTTTCAGTTTGTCTTAAACTTAATTTAAATCTCTCGACATCTGGCATTGGTTGAACAATTTTACGATCGATCCAATAGTTTGTTTTCCAATGTAGCATTTCTTTATCAGACCGTTTTAGCTGTTTTGAGTAACTGTAATCGTACCATCCATTATTACCTATAATACGCCATTCAGTGCCGGAGATATCCAAATATTGATTATGGAGATAAGAATCATTCACTACACTTTCTAGCTCATCAAATGTTATATTTTTAACCATGTCATGGTTACCTGCAATAAATAAGACAACAATTTTATTATTTAACTTTCTTTTCAGTCTAATAATATAATCAATCGTTTTATTAAAATCATTAAATAAATCTCCTGTAATAAGATAATACTCAATATTTTTCGCTAATAGATAATTTACTTGTTCATCAATAATTATATCCACATCAACTTTATTAATATCAAAGTGATTATCACTACTAGTTGCAATAATTGTCATGTTTCCCTCCAAAAAAAGATATGTTAATTAAAATTAACATATCTTTCATTAAAAATCTATTTAATTAACGCCTTCCATTAATTTATGAATTCTTGGAATAAAGAAACTCAACATAATACCAAAGGCAACAGTAATTCCACCAACTACAGCAAAGTACATTGATTCAGTAGCGGGTGTGTATAACCGAACAATTTGTGAATTCAATGCTTGAGCAACAGCATCACTCAAGAACCAAACACTCATCATTTGAGATTGAAAACTTTTTGGTGCAAGTTTAGTAGTAATTGATAAGCCAACTGGAGAAACCAAAACTTCACCAAGCATAACCATCATCCAACTTGCAACTAACCATAATGGGCCAACTTTAGTATCTGTTCCAAAAAGAACACCAGGGAGCATCATCCAAAGGAAAGATGCTCCAGCAAATACTAGACCAATTGAAAATTTAGCTGGAGAACTAGGTTGTTTCGATCCTAATTTAACCCATAACCAAGCAAATATTGGAACATAGATTAATATGAATAACGGATTCATACTTTGAAAGAAACTAGCTGGGAAAGTGAACCCAAAAGCACTTAACTGCGTTCTAGTTGACGCAAACATTGCTAAAACAACTGAACCTTGTTCTTCAATTGACCAGAATAAGATACTGGCAATAAATAACGGAATATACGCTGTAAGTCTTGATCGTTCAATTTTTGTTGTTTTCTTACTTGTTAACATCATTGTAAAGTAATAGACAGGGATGATAACTGCAAGAATTGTGATTAAAAGAATGACATTCGTAATATTTAATGATTTAAATAGGAACATGATAACTAAAATTAAAGCTAAAGCTATAACACCGATTGAAGATTTTTTAAGAATAGTTGATAATTCGTTAGGTTGAATAGGGTCATTAGGATATAAACTATCTTTTGTTAAATATTTTCTTCCGTCAAAGTAATATTGAACTAAGCCGAAAAACATCCCAATAGCTGCTAATGAGAATCCAACGTGGTAATTATATTCTTGACCAACCCATCCAACTAGCAACGGTGCAATCAAAGCACCAATATTAATCCCAGATACAAAGATACTGAAACCAGAATCACGTCTTGGATCCTTACTATTGTATAATCCACCAACCATTTCAGAAACATTAGGTTTTAACAACCCTGTTCCCAATACGATTAACGCGATAGATATGAATAAAGCAACTGATTTAAAGGGTGTTGCAAGAACAATATGTCCTAGCATTATTAGTATTCCACCAATAAACACTGTTTTTCTACTACCCCAAAGGCGATCACTAACGAAACCTCCAATGACACCTGATAAATAAATTAATGATCCATAAATGGACATAATTGACATGGCTGTAGCTTGATTATAACCAAGCCCATCCACTTCTGAAATCATATAGTATAAAAGAATTGCTCGCATTCCGTAATAACTGAATCGCTCCCACATTTCTGTAAAAAATAGTGTTGATAATCCTCTAGGATGACCAAAAAAGGCCGTATCTTTATTTTTCATGGACTTCCTCCGATATAAATCTAGTATATGTATTTTAATGCATTACACATTATACAATGTATATATATCAATAGTCAAATCAAATTTTTACTTATATCTCATCATTTACTACTTGTTTTATCATTTAACGTCTTTCTAATATGTGAAAAATTTTATATCCATTATTAAGTAATAGTGTAACAAAAAATGCTCTATAGTATCTGCTATTTTTGCTAGAACAATCTATCAAGTGACTAAGTATTTTATCCGGTTCATTTTAGAAGCACGCGAAAACGTTAAAGTAATCGTTACTTATATAAACTATACGTATCCCAAGTTTACGAGAACTTTGTTATTCCCGAACGCCATAGTTGTTTACGATCAATTTCACATTTACAATGCACTTATGCATGCATTTAATAAAACTTGAATTCAATTTTTTAAAAAAATTGTTTACTCATTTTAATTTAACATGAAGACTATGTGAAAAACGCTATTAACTATCCTTATTCTAATAGCCTACTTGAAGGAAGGGACTAACAATAAATTGAAAATTATTAAACGTAATGCCTACGGATTTAGTGATTTTAGGAACCGTGTTTCCTTTGTAATGAGAAATAAAACTATAAAAAAAGGTGTTGTCACTTTGTGACAACACCTTTTTTTATATTCAGCAACGGTCGTAAAATTTTATTGTTTTATTTTTAATAGCATGGCAACGTCCTACCCTCGCAGGGGGCGACCCCCAACTACTCTTGGCGCTAAGAAGCTTAACTTCTGTGTTC
>NZ_JBXAXV010000005.1:0-98942 GCF_056781955.1 Dellaglioa sp. CoH-57-MRSF-20 | reverse complement strand
ACATTTGATTTGTCGAAAATTTGTTCAGTTTTCAAAGATCTACTTGGTTGCTTTTGACAACTTTTATATCATATCAACCACGTCATGATTTGTCAAGAATTTTTTTGAATAAATATTCATTTCTTCTTGCCGTATCAATCAGCTTTATTAATATACCATCTGGTATACACCCTGTCAATACTTCATTACAGATAAATTTGATTTATTAATTATTACTTTATCAAAAAAGCGACTTAACCTCATCGAATTGATAAGTTTAAGTCGCTTTTTTGATAAAAGCTATTTAATAATGTCTAATCCACCCATGTATGGTTGAAGAACTTCCGGAATAGTTACCGACCCGTCTTCATTCTGATAATTTTCAAGAACTGCTGCTAGCGTACGACCAACTGCCAATCCTGAACCATTCAACGTGTGTACAAACTGTAATTTTCCATCATCATCCCTATATTGGATATGAGCCCTACGAGCCTGAAATGCTTCAGTATTAGAACAACTTGAAATTTCACGATACATATTTTGTGCAGGTAACCAAACCTCTAAATCATGTGTCATTGCTGCTGAGAATCCCATATCTCCCGTTGACAATGTTATCACATGATATGGTAACCCAAGTTTTTCCATAATTCTGCCTGCATCACTTGTCATTTTTTCTAGTTCTGCATATGAATCTTCTGGTTTAGTATATTTCACCATTTCAACTTTATTAAATTGATGCAATCTAATCAATCCACGTGTATCTCTTCCAGCGCTTCCTGCTTCAGATCTGAATGAGGGTGAGAGAGCTGTGAAATATACTGGTAATTTTTCTTCCGGAATAACTTCATCCCTGTAGTAATTAGTTAATGGTACTTCTGCTGTTGGAATTAACGTTAAATTTTCATTTGCGATTTGAAAAACGTCTTCCTTAAACTTCGGAAATTGACCAGTTCCGTACATTGACTCATCATTAACAATATATGGAGGAATAATCTCTGTATAACCATCAATTGCATGTTGATCAAGCATAAAATTGTATAAAGCACGTTCTAAACGAGCTCCCCATCCTTTATAGTATAGGAATCGACTGCCCGACACTTTAGCGCCACGTTCAAAATCTAAAATATCTAAATTTTCACCGATTTCCCAATGTGCTTTCGGCTCAAAATCAAAAGTTCTTGGTGTACCTACTTTTCTTAATTCAATGTTTGAATCTTCATCAGGACCTACTGGAATCGTTTTATTTGGCATATTTGGTAGTCGCGATGCCATATCTGTTACGTCTGCATCTAAAACCTTTAATTCTTCATCAAATGCTTTAATTTCATCTCCGACTTTTTTCATTTCTTCGATTTGAGCATCTGCATTTTCTTTATTTCGTTTTAATTGTGCAATAGCTTGCGATACATCGTTTCTTTTCTTTTTTAAAGTTTCGGTTTGAACAATAATATCCCTACGTTTACGATCCTTTTCAACCATTTCATCAATAATCTCTGGTTTTACCCCACGATTACCCAATTGTTCCTTAACTTCATCGACATTTTGACGAATCATTTTAATATCTAACATATTCTGTTCCTCCTTTTTTTGTATAAAAAAAGCCCACTCATCCACTAATTGGGACGAAAGGCTCATTTTCGCGGTACCACCCAAGTTCGACAAATAATCATTTGTCACACTCAAATAGATAACGGTCTCCCGTGTGGCATTACCCACCCACTTATTCACGCCGGATTTTCAGCTTCGTAATTTCCACCACCATTACGTCTCTTAAATGCCTACTTATAACGTTTTCCGTGTTTATTTATTACTTTAATAATAAGCGTTGTTTTATTAAATTGCAAGTTTAATTCTTACCCGCTTTATTAAGCAAATCGATATACTCTTCTAACGAAAGATGATGCTTAACTATATATTTCGCGTTACTTTTACCAACATAGCGGAAATGCCATGTTTCATAATCAATTTTAGTCGATTTTTCTTTATCTTTCGGGAATCTCAATATAAATCCATAATTTACCGCATGGTTGATTAACCATTTTTGACCCTTATCTGTTTCACTACTATTATCTAAATCATTATGTTTGGCATACCAATTTGATGACATCATATCGACTGCTAGTCCGGTGTGATGTTCGCTTGATCCTGGTTCTGCCACATACTCTTTTGTTAATTGTTTAGCCTGAGCAACTGACTTTCCCGAATTTTCATAGCTTTTAATTGAGTCTGCATAGACCTCTTTTTGGTAGCTAATTGATCGATAACCAGATACCAGTGACGCCTTATACCCGGCCTTATTTGCTGCTGATACAAAATCATTCAAAGCACTCTCAATTTTTGAATTTACAATAACATTTCCATCTATTTTCTGTTTAAAATCCAGTTCTTGCTTGAGTTTATGCTCTGAATTAACTAATATTAAATTCCAATCATTTGCCTTTACACCTTTAGGTAGCTCACTTTTTTGTGTGACTTTTACCGTTTTATGGCTAGGTGTCGTATTCGCTTTCTTACCGCATGCACCTATTAATAGTGCACACATCATTACTACCATCATCATCCATTTTCTTCTAGTCAAAATGTGCCTCATTTCTTTGATAAATCTACATCTTTTAATGGAATTAATTTTGTTTTATAGCGTATTTTATAATATGTGTACAAGATAACAAATAACGGAATGCTCATATAACTAACCGAGATTGCTTCCCAATCAAAATTTTTAAATGATTGAATATCTTGTCCAAGAATAACTAAAATACAAAGAACAAGCGCTAAAATAGGGCCCACTGGGAACCATTTTGCAGAGTACTTTAATTCTGACACTTCATGTCCTTGCGCTTTGAACGCTTTTCTAAATCTGTAATGTGAGATTGCAATTCCTAGCCAAGCGATGAATCCAGTTAACCCACTAGCACTCAGTAAAAAGACATACACTTTTGCTCCAAAAACACTTGCTAAAAATGTGAGTAATCCGATAAATGTTGTTCCCACTAGTGCTGCCATTGGAATACCACGACTATTCGTTTGTTTAAACTTTTTAGGAGCGTAACCCTGTTCCGCAAGTGAATGAAGCATTCGAGTTGATGCATACATTCCTGAATTTGCAGCTGAAAGTACAGATGTTAAGATAACTGCATTCATAACACTTGCTGCAGAGGCTAACCCAGCTCTTTGAAAGACCAATGTAAATGGACTAATTGAAATATC
This sequence comes from Dellaglioa sp. CoH-57-MRSF-20, assembly GCF_056781955.1. Next base: position 95,756 of record NZ_JBXAXV010000005.1, on the reverse strand, counting down.
TGATGCGCTTGAGCCGAGTAAATCTGGACTTGTATACGGAATAATTGCTGCAATGATAAAAATAGCGAAAATATAGAATAGTAGAATCCGCCAAAACACTTGTTTAATTGCTTTTGGAATACTCTTTTCAGGCGTTTCTGATTCTCCCGCCGTAATACCGATTAATTCAGTTCCTTGGAAAGAGAAACCAGCGACGACGAATACACTTAGAATCATTGGAACACCACCAACAAATGGAGCTTTCTTCATTGTAAAGTTTTCAAGTCCCGTTGCATGGCCACCTAGAATACCAAATATAGTCAATACACCAACGATTAAGAAGACAATGACAGTCACCACTTTAATAATTGATAACCAATATTCTGTTTCACCAAATGATTTAACTGACAACGCATTAATTGAAAAAATAATAACTAACGAGATTGTACTAAAAATCCATCCTGGTACATCTGGCAACCAAAATTGCATAACCAAGGCAGCTGTACTAATATCAACAGCCAATGTAATTGCCCAGTTAAACCAGTAATTCCAACCCATTGCAAAACCCATCGCAGGATCAACAAATCGCGTTGAATAAACCGCAAACGACCCTGAAACTGGTAAATACGTTGCCATTTCACCTAAACTAGTCATTAAAAAGTAAACCATAATTCCAATGCCAATGTAAGCTAGTAACGCACCACCTGGCCCTGCCTTCGAAATTGCTGACCCACTCGCAACGAATAAGCCTGTTCCAATACTTCCACCCAAGGCAATCATTGATAAGTGTCTTGTTTTTAACTCTCGGTGCATACCTTCTTGTTCTGCCATATGAAATCCCCCCTATATATAGAGGAGCACTCGTGATTTTTAAAATTGAGAAAAGAAAAAGAGACCTTTTGTACAACACTATTACGCGTTATACAAAAAGACTCAGATTAATAGACTCAGTCAAATCGTTATAAGCGCCCCGTGATTACTATATAATCACGACAGTTTCTGACTTATTAAATCAGACCCCAGCAGTCACTAAATCTAAGTTAGCATCCACTTCGGCAGTTCACCCTTTCAGTTTAACTTCTTCAGCACTTAATTGCTTCATTAAACATACTTATGAAAACTGCATCCTCTTCTTTCGATAATTCTTACTATAATCAATTCACTGATATTTTGCAAGCTGTATCCTAATTTTCAGCTATATTAATTTCATCATGCAACTTTTCAATATCTGTTTCATTTTTTAAAAAAGCTTCATTTTCGATTGGAAAGTGTTGTTCAATCGAACTAAATGGCTGTAAACTCACAACCCCATTTTTTAAATGATAATCTAAAATATGTCCACCCATTTTATTTTCATCAGATAAAAAATGAATATGGAATCCCGCTGCACCAATTCCTTGAAATAACTCAGGTGTGAAATAGCCAATAGCTGTTCCATCAATATCTTCTTCTTCAAATTCCGATTGTTTGGCAGTTACCGCAGTTAATTCTGGATACGGTTTACTTTGTTTAGCAACAGATCGTGTACTCATTTTACTAAATGTTCCTTTAATAAGAACACTAAAAAATAAATTTTGGTAAGGATATAATTCAAGTAATTGCTCTTCTAAAACATTTCCTGCCACATTTTCAAATTGAATAGATGCGTCTGCTTGATTAAAATGGACTGTCGCAAATGGAACAAGAACGTCATCGCTAACTTGATTAATTTGACCTTTTGCAGTAATCTGGAAAGCCTTTCCGTCAATCACAATCATTTCGCCATCTAAATCACCAACAGTTCCAATTCCGTAATCACCATGTTTCAATAATTCTCCAACACTCAATGTGCCTTCGTACAAGCCTTCAATTAATGTTGCTAAGGTACCATGTTGATAAACCTTTTTTATATCTTGCATGTCGTTGACCTCTCTTGAAAATTATTTTAATATAATTGATCCATTAAAATTGATTGTCCTAATTCTTGATTATCTTTATAATCAACTGGTATATCAACAATAACAGGACCATTAGTTGCAAATGCTTCATCTAATGTTTTAGCTAAATCTTGTGCTTTTTCAACGCGTAAGCCTTTTGCACCAAAACTTTCCGCATATTTCACAAAATCCACTGCGCCAAAATTCACACCGGCAGATTGACCATATTTCATTTCTTCTTGGAATTTAACCATATCGTAGTGTCCATCATTCCAAATAATATGAACAATATTCAGATTCAAACGAACCGCTGTTTCCAAATCTTGGGCTGAAAACAAGAATCCACCATCTCCAGAAATTGAGACGATTTGTGTATTAGGTCGAACTAAGGCCGCTGAAATTGCCCAAGGTAACGCAACTCCTAATGTTTGCATCCCATTACTAAATAATAAATGACGTGGTTCATAACTTCTAAAATGTCGCGCGATCCAAATGTAGAAACTACCGACATCAACTGCTACCGTCATTTCATCTGAAACACGTTTTTGTAATTCTTGGATAATGCTTAATGGATGACTGGTTAATGTGTCACTTGTCACAACTGGCGCTTCATCCCTAGCCTGTAATTTTTCTTGTAAGCCATCTAAATACTCACGAGATTCAGATGCCATTTGATAGCCTTTCATATAGGGTAATAAAAATTCAAGTGTTTGCGCGATGTCGCCCACTAACTCTTTCTTTGGTTGGAAATTATGATCAATCTCTGAACGCATATCGTCAACAACAACAATATTAGCTGTTCCTTCTGCATTCCAGTTACGTGGTTCATATTCAATAGGATCATAGCCAATTGTAATAACTAAATCGCTCTTTTTAAGTAATTGATCCCCTGGTTGATTTCTGAATAAGCCCACACGACCAAAGAAATCACCGACTAATTCACGCGATATCACACCAGCGGCTTGAAATGTTTCCACAACAGGTAGATTCGTTGCTTCAACTAAATTACGAATAGCTTTTGTTACTTCTGGTGAAGATGCCCGCATTCCCACAAGTAAAACAGGTAATTTTGCTGCTTTAATTTCTTGTGCTAAAAGTGTACTTTCTACCGGGCTAGCGGGACCTAATTTAGGTGCCATTAAAGGCTGGATAACTTTTGTTTTCACTTCTGAATCTGTTACATCTTGGGGAATACTAACGAAACTTGCCCCTTGCTTTGCAGCCTCAGCTTCTTGGTAAGCATTAGCAATCACTTCTGAAATATTCTCAGGTTCTTGAACCTCTGCACTATATTTAGTGATTGGTTCAAATAATGCCGTGTTATTCATACTTTGATGCGTTAGTCTCGTTAAATCTGAACGTTTCACTTGACCAGAAATAGCAAGAACAGGATCACCTTCTGCCGTAGCCGTCACAACGCCTGTTGCCAAATTACTTGCACCAGGTCCGGAAGTCGTTAAAACAACCCCCGGTTTACCTGTAATACGACCAATCCCAGCAGCCATAAATGCTGCATTTTGTTCATGGCGCGTAATAATTAATTCTGGCGATTTAGAATTCGTCGGATGTTCCAATTTTTCAAAAACACGATCAATTTTTGCACCAGGAATACCAAATACATATTTCACATCATGATTTATTAAACTATCAACAATGGCATCTGCGCCGTAATATTTATTATCTGTCATTAGATTTCCTCCGAATTTGTTTTAGTAGTATCCATGATAGCATTTTCACAAATAAATGACTATGGTTTAAACTTACCAAATGTAAGCCTAAATAAAAAACCATTATTAACCCAGTTATGGTTAATAATGGTTTCGTTATTTATGATTTCCGGTTACATTTTCGACAATTTTTTGAATGATTAATTTACGTTGACCACTGATATCTTCTTCATTCCAATTAATTAAAGGAATTTCAGTTTCGTCAAACGTTGCTGCAATTAGTTGATAAACCGTTTGTGACTCTAAATAATTAGCCCAACGTTTATCCGCTTCAGCAAAAACACTATTAACGACGACGGTTGCTTTTTCTGTATCTTGTTTAAATTCACGAAATACACGATCAAAGAAACCGAAGTTTGGATAGGTTTCAATCTTTCCTTCCGAAGCCTCCACAATTTCTAATAAATTGATATCCTTAGCATCCCTTGCTAACGTAAAACCGCCATTATTACCTGAAACAGATTTCACAAGTCCCGCAACGACTAACTTACGCATAATTTTACGAAGATAAGTTTGTGAACCACCAAGACGAGCGTTGATTACTTGCGATGAAATTGGCACACCCTTATCCTGCGTTGCCAATAAAGAAATAATACACGCTGCTTGTTCAAATCCTTTTGTTAATTGCATAGTCAGCTACCCCCGGTTGATTAATTTTCAAATAGTTCTATATATACGAATAAAGGATAACATATGTCGTTGACAATTGGTATTGATTATTTTAAATCAACCGCATAAACAATTTCATTAATTAGAGCAGCAGGTTGAAAAAGGGATGAAACCGCTCTTTTTTCAACAAATTTAAAATTGGATTTTTTTAACACTTTGATAGATGCTTTATTTTCAATAGTTGTCACGCCAATTACACGTTCTAAATCTAACGCCTGAGCCATTGTTAAAAGTCCTTGAACTGCTTCAGTCATTATCCCTTGATTCTTAAAAATAGGATTTAGTGCATAGCCAACCTCTTTAACTACCAAACTAGGTTCTTGATTCTCATCAACTACTTCATATAAACCGATATTACCGACTACTTTTTGATTTCCTTTACACTCAATCGCAAATATACTTTGTTTTTGTAGCGTCGCAACGAACAAACTAGCTTCAGCCAATGAATTCACGGGTAAAAAGCCAGCCATTTGACCAACCGTTTCATCACAAGCATATTCATATATGTCATTTATGTCTGATGAGCATAACGGACGTACCACAAGCCGTTTCGTTTCATATTGATTCATTTTTTAGCCCTCAATTTTAAATTTATTCAGAATTTTTAGATATATAACGCGTGCAATGGCTATCCAAGTGACTGTTAAAAGAACAGCGCCTACCGTATCCGTCGGAAAGTGAGCTTGTAGATATACTCTTGAAATCATAATCATCATGATCCATATCGCTAATAAGCAGTTAATCAAAAATTGTTTACTATACTTAAATTCTACCAGCATAATACTCATTATCGTTAGACAAAATAATGCCACCCCGAACGTATGTCCACTGGGGAAACTGAATCCAGTAATTGATCCATGCCCCACTGGTCGAGGTCTCTGGACGCTACTTTTAATGAGCTTAATTAACAGTGCTCCAGTCATTATGGTCATCCCTGTCCAAATAGCGAGTACACCTCGTCGTAATTTATATAAAATAATCATCAAAATGACTGAATACAACCCTATCATCATCGGACTACTTAGCCAACTGATTATCTGCATCACTTGGTCTAGTTGCGCTGTAGGATGAAACCTAACAACTGCAATGATATTATTATCTATACCATGAATAAAATTATTTTTTGTTACTATTAATAACGTCAATATTGCGAATAGTCCACTGCCTATTATGACTACTCCATAAAGTTTATTCTTATTAATCATTACTCTAACCTCTTAATTACAGTCTATTTTATCCACATAATTTATCATATTTTTTAATTTGTTTAAAGTTAGTTACCAAAATCTTTAAGAATTCATACAGAAATCAAGCAAATGCTCAATTTTATGTAAGTTTATGGTAAAATAGGATATCTTTATAAATTTAGAAAAGAGTTGAAAATAAATAATGAATACGCTACTACTTATGCTTGCCGCTGGTCTTGTGGCAGGTGCTCTAGGATCTATCTTAGGATTAGGTGGCGGCATCATTGTCACCCCGGTCTTAACTTTAATGATGGGATTAGATATTAAATACGCTATTGGTGCTAGTATCATTGCCGTTATCGCAACGAGTTCTGGTGCTACAATTGCATTTCTAAAAGATGACGTTTTAAATTTGAGGGTCGCCATGTTTTTAGAAATCGCAACGACAATTGGTGCGATTTGTGGAGCACTCTTAACAGGAGTCTTTAATACATCCTTTCTCTTCATTTTATTCGGTGCTTTTTTGCTACTTTCTGTCTACAACATGCTTAAAAAAATTTTTGTAGGTGAAGAAGTTTTAAAATCAGCTGAACCTGATTATTTATCTACCAAATTTAAACTGAATAGTTCGTACTATGATAAACAACTAAAAAAACAAGTTGATTATCAAGTCGAAAATGTTCCAGGTGGGATGGCGATTATGCTTGGTGCTGGAGTTGCTAGTGGACTACTAGGAATCGGATCTGGTATTTTCAAAGTTATGGCAATGGATACTGCAATGAAAATGCCGTTGAAACCATCAAGTTCAACAAGTAACTTAATGATGGGTGTCACCGCTGCCGCAAGTGCGACCGTCTACTTTTTCAATGGTTCAATTAGACCTGATATTGCGGTTCCATTAGCGCTAGGAATTTTAGTTGGTTCATCAATTGGTTCGCGTGCAATGCAATACCTACCCGCAAAAATAATTCGCCTCATTTTTGTACCTGTACTATTGTATGTCAGCATTCAGATGATTCTAAAAGGATTCGGGGTATCTATCTAATGATGAATGAAAAAAATAACACATCAGCCGAAATGGCAAAAATTGAATTAATGATTGGTCAAATACTAAGAATTGGCGTTTTCATTTCTGCGATAATTATGATTATTGGTCTTATCCTATCCTTAGTTACAGGTTCAACAGGCTATCAAGGTAATACATTTCCAACTTCATTTTCTGCTATCATTTCTGGAATTGTCGCACTTAAACCTTACGCAATTATGATGCTTGGGCTATTTTGCTTAATACTAACACCAATTCTTCGTGTCGTTATTTCAATTTATGCTTTCTACAAAGAAAAAGATTATCTGTACGTTAAAATTACCGTCATCGTTTTAGTCATTTTAATTGCTGGCTTTTTTATTGGCGAACATTAATTAATAAAGGGGAACATTTCAATGTCAAGTCGTCGAGAAAACTATCATAAAGAACAACTACTACACCAAGAAACAACTAATCACCTGCCTTTACCAAAACGCGAAAGAAAAAATAAAAAGCAAAACAAGAAACGTCGTCGCTTAATTTGGTTAATCATTATAATAATCGCTGCTATCTGCGGTGGCGTTTATGCCTACCATAAATACTCAAACGCTAAAAATGCAGCTGATAAAATCTATACTTCTACTAAAATTGCTAAAACTAGAAATGTCGCAGCGGTTTTGGAAAAGGACCATCCTATTTCGATTTTACTTTTAGGTTCTGATGATGGTGCCTTGGGTCGTGCTAAAACTGGTGGCCGAACGGATACTTTAATCGTTGCCACACTTAACCCTAAAACAGAATCAATGACCTTAATCAGTTTACCGCGTGATACTGAAGTTGCGGTTTCAGACCATGAATCAGATTTTCCAAGTAAGATAAACGCTGCCTATGCTTATGGTGGTGCTGCAACTGCCGTTAAAACTGTTGAAAAATATTTCAATGTACCCATTGATTTCTACGCAACAATCAACATGGGCGGTTTAGAATCACTAGTTGATGCTGTTGACGGTGTTGACGTTAATCCACCACTATCTTTTTCTTATAATGGTGCCAGCTTCAAAAAAGGCGTTAAAACTCATGTCAACGGTAAACAAGCCCTTTCGTATGCCCGCATGAGATATGATGATCCTCTTGGCGATTACGGTCGACAAAAACGCCAACGTCAGATTATTATGGCAGTGGCTTTAAAAAGTACACAACTTCAAAATTTATTAGACGATAAATTTTTAAATACAATGTCATCTCAAATGAAAACTGATTTAACATTCAATGATCTTACCGTCTTAGGTACCAATTATCGTAAGGCAACACATCATTCACATTCAGATTATCTACAAGGTACAGGAACAATGGTCAATGGAGAAGCTTTTGAAATTGCCAGCGAAACTGAAAAACAACGTATCACTGATAAATTACGTTCCACACTTGGCTTGGTTCCAGCTAAAACTGGAAATACTTTAACAGCCGATACAAAAATTAATACAACTCGTGAATAGTTAAAAGTAGGCCGTCAATCGGGGATTGACGGCCTACTTTTTTGCATAAAAAAACAACTCACCTAAATGGCAAGTTGTTTAGATTTTAAATTAGTCTTTGTTTACGTTTACTGCTTGTGGTCCACGGTCACTATCTTCAACGTCAAAAGTTACTTTTTGACCTTCGTCTAATGTTTTAAAACCGTCACCTTGAATAGCTGAGAAATGTACGAATACATCACTACCATCTTCGCGAGTAATGAAACCAAAACCTTTATCTGCGTTAAACCATTTTACTGTACCTTGTTCCATGAATAAAATCCTCCTTGTGTCTATGTGACACGTTTTATTTATGACTCTCAAATCGTCCCAGTTGATATCGTTTCCGAAGACACTCATCAACTTCATTTGATTTGAAAAGCCACCTAAATTATATCACGTCTAATTGTAAAAACAAATTCTAAAATAGCGCTTTTATTTAGTTGTTTTCATCTTCAAGTGGTAACGCTAAATCATCATTTTCTTCCAGATTATATGGCTGGTATTTACCCATTAAATATCCTTGAATCATTTGAATAACTTCATAACGATCACTACCTGATAAAATTTTATCGCGGTATAAAAGTGTTGCCGTCCGTGCGAATAAATCTTCAAGATCAATCAATTCATCGTTAGTTTGACCAACTAAAAAATCAATTGAAACATGAAAGAATTCGGCCAACTTTCTGACTTCAAGATATGAGGGTGTATTAATACCACGCTCCCAACTACCAATCTGCGGGCCAGAATTCAAGTTATGATTCGATTTTTGAGACTGATTTAATCCAACAGCTAATTGAGTTAGCGTTAATCCACTACCTCTGCGCAATGCTTTTAATCTTTCCGGAAACATCAACAACACCTCCTTTAGATAAGCATACCTCTTTTTTAAAAAAAGGGTAGGTTTTTAACCAAATAAACCGCCAATATAATAAGTTACAGCCATTGTTACTAATCCAACAAAAACATTTCTTACCATGGCATGTCTAATATTATTACGCCCTAATATCCCGCTTACTGCCCCTGTTAAAAGTAAAGCTAAAGCAACGCCAATAACCGTCAGTGGAATCATAAACTCAGTTGGGAGTATCGCTATTAATAATAATGGAACTAGCGAGCCAACTACAAAGGATGTCATTGAGGACATCGCTGCGTGCCACGGATTTAAGTACTCACCGACATCAATATTGTTAACTTCTTTACAGTAATTTTCTAGTTCATTTTGAGACATTAGTTCATTGACCACATCCGTTGCGACCATCCGCGAGAATCCCTTTGCTTGGTAGATATTAATTAATCGTTCAATTTCAAATTCACGATTTTCTTTTAACTTTTTTGCAGCTGAATGGATAATCGATTTTTGTGTATCCCTTTGTGCAGAAACTGAGACGTATTCACCACCAGCCATTGAGAACGCTCCCGCAAACATACCAGCAAGTCCAGCTAAGACAAGATAGTACTTACCTTGACTAGCACCGGCCATCCCCAGAATAACGCCTGCAACTGAGATGATGCCATCATTAGCACCTAATACCCCTGCTCTTAAAATATTTAATTTCGTTGATAAAGCCATTCCTACTTTTAATGCACGACTATTCATCAAATGATTCACTCCATTTCCAATCATTTAAGTATAAGCTAATTGGGAACGATTATCAGTCGGGTTTATTAATTTCGTTAAGGAACATGATTGCCTTATCTTAAATGGGACACAATCTTACCATAGATAAAGACTGACTACTAGAAATCGAAAGGACCTGCATTTCAACCCATTATAGGATATACTTAAAGCAATTGTTCGAAAGAGGTGAATCAAATGTCTGACTCAAAAAAATACCCAATTAGTCCCTATTTTGAAATTAAAAATAATCATCCTTGGTACCTTGATGCCGAAATTGATGACTTATCACTTTATAATCAAAACTTTAAGGTTGTCTTACAAACAATAACTAAAAATGAAAATATTAATAAAGGGTGGCGCGATGAGGATTTAGAATCTAACATTCAGTTACTCCTTCTTATTGATTACGAAGAACTTGAAGTTTGGAAATATCCCGTCGATTTGTCATTTGATAAATTATCTTTAAAGGAAGATGTTGTATCATTCAATGAAAATAGTCGTATTGCACTTTATTTTGAAGATGATCAAGCTGTGATGCGAAAACTCGGCTACCTACCAAAAGAGGATACATTACAGGTCCATAATATTATGGCAGGCCTACCACATTATAAAATTGCCACTTATTTGACAGGCGGTCCTTATAAGAAATTAACGTTCGAAGACGACGAACTTCAAATTGATAATGGTTTTGAAGAATTTCGTTTAAATATTTTAATCTACTAAAAAAACATTCTCAATGAGAATGTTTTTTTGATTACTTATTTTTACTTTTTTTATTAAAAATTGATTTAACTGATCGTTTTAAAACATCGCCCATTCCAAGTGATTGAACCATATGAGCTGGATCAACATAGTTACGCATTGCACGTAACACCATTTTTGGTTTTTTAGACGCAAAAGTAAATGTCCCATTCTTCTTCGTTTTAATTGCATATCTCGGAATCCATCGTCCTTTAAACATCACAGACGCGATAACTTGATCAACTTCATCCCATGGAATTTGGATAAACTTGCGTGCATCACGGTCATTATAAAATTCAAACCCTTTATCGCCAATCATGATTTTACCATAATCAGTTAAACCTGTGAAAGCAGTTGCATCGATTGTTAAGTCTACCTTTGTATTAATTGACTGGACCATAGTATTTCGACTCCAATGTTTTTTGACGTTATCTTATTATACCTTAATTAATTGCATTGAACCATATAAAAAAACCCAGGAAAATTCCTGAGTTTTTTTGAAATTTTATAAAATTCCAAGTACGTGTCCACCGATACCAACTATGAATAAACCTAGAATGATAAGAATTGGTGAAACTTTTTTCTTAAGTAACCACATACAGAAGAATGTTAATAATAATGCTGCTAAACCTGGAATTAATTGATCCAAGTTATTTTGTAATGTTGTTACTTTATTTGGTGAAAGAGCTAAACCGTCGCTAGCTTGTTGCATAGCTGTTTGCATGCCTTTTCCACCTTGGAGTTTATCAAAATCAATATAAGCACCTTTATCCAACTTAACTGTTGAAATAACTGGCGTAAATTTGATTGAAACCCAACGTTCTACTAATGCGGCTAAAACGAACATTCCCAGTACCGAAGCACCTTTAGTAACATCTTGTAATAAGCCACCTGACATATCTTCAGAAATCTTAGAACCAGCTCTATAACCGAATTCTTGTGTATACCACATGAATCCCATACGGATGATATTCCAAGCTACGAAGAAAATGATTGGTCCCATAATGTTACCACCCATAGCCAATGAAGCACCTAAAGCACCTAACATTGGACGAACAGTAAACCAGAATACGGGATCACCGACACCAGCCAAAGGACCCATCATACCAACTTTAACACCTTGAATTGCAACATCATCAATAGGGGCACCATTAGCACGTTCTTCTTCAAGTGCTAATGTAACACCAAGGATTGGTGAAGCAAGATAAGGATGAGTGTTAAAGAATTCCATGTGTCGTTTCATTGCTGACGTACGTTCTTCTTTAGTTTTGTATAATTTTTTAATTGCTGGAATCATTGAGAATGTCCAACCACCATTTTGCATACGTTCGTAGTTCCATGAACCTTGAATAAACGTTGAACGCCATGCTACAGCCAATCGATCTTTTTTAGTTAATTCAATTTTATCTGCCATAATATATTCCTCCTTCTTCCAGTTTAATAATCGTTTAGAATTTCGCCAAGTGGATCACCGGTATTATTGCCACCGCCACCATTTGATGAACCACCCATTTTTGAAAGGTTCAAGTAAATAAGAGCAAGAGCAACACCGATAGCACCAATAGCGATCAATGTTAATTGAGTAATAGCTGCGACTACGAAACCAAGAATAAAGAATGGCCATACTTCTTTTGTAGCCATCATGTTAATAACAAGTGCATAACCAACGGCAACAACCATACCACCACCAATAGCCATACCATCTGTTAACCATGCGGGCATTGATTCAAGGAAACCTTTAACTGTTTCAGCTGGAATAAAGAGCAATGCTCCGGCTGGAATAGCAATACGGATACCTTGCATACCAATAGCAAGAACATGCCATATTTCTAGCTTACGGATATTACCTTGTTCTGCTGCTGCATCCATTGCATGAACAATAGGAACAGCAAGTGTACGAACAACCATTGTTAAGAATAATCCGGCAACGGCAAGGGGAACGGCGATAGCGATAGCTGATCCAACACCTTTAATCCCTTGTCCACCTAATACTAAAATAATTGCTGATGCAACTGAAGCAAGTGCAGCATCGGGTGCAATAGCTGCCCCGACATTAGCCCAACCAAGTGCGATCATTTGAAGTGTACCACCTAAAACAATTCCGGCGGTTAAATTACCGGTTACTAACCCGATTAATGTACATGCCACTAGTGGTTGATGGAATTGGAATTCATCTAAAATTCCACCCATACCAGCTAGAAAGGCAATAATTACTACTAAAATCATTGATATAGCTGACATAATAAGCCTCCTAAATTAATTTTCTTTTATTGTGTTGTTTAAGCTTTTGCTAATTCACCTTTAGCTTTTTTGAGAATGTTAGCCATATTCTCTTTTGAATCGTTAGGTACTTTACGGACATCAAATTTAACGCCCTTATCTTCTAGTTTTTCAAAAGTATCAACATCGTCTTGTCCCATTGATAATACGTTGTTAACAACTACTTTACCAACTGAATGAGCCATTGAACCAAGGTTAACTTCGTCAAATTTCATTCCGCCTTCAATTGCTGTTAACACATCTTGTGGACTTTCAAAAAGAAGTAATGCTTTCATTCCACCAAAACGAGGGTCTTTTGAAACTTCAATCATCTTAGCAATTGGCACAACATGTGCAATAATACCAGGTGGTGAAGCTTGTTCAATTAAGTTTTTACGAAGTGTATCCTTAGCAACATTATCAGAAACAACGATAATACGGTCAGGCTTAACTGATTTAGACCATGCTGTAGCAACTTGTCCATGCAATAAACGTGAATCAATACGTGTTAAAACGTATTTAATTTTACCATCACCGATTACAGTTCCTTCAGGAATTGAACCAGTAGGTTTGTTTGTTGCAACAACAGCTGCTTCTTTTGGTGCTAAATCTTCTGGCTTAATCTTAACGCCACCTTTTGCTTCGCTTAGAATACTTGCAGCAATTTCTTGTGCAGAATCCATTGACAAGCGTGCTGCGTAGGCTTCAATTAACATTGGTAAGTTTAAACCTGTAACAATTGCCCATTTATCTTTATGAGCGTCAAGCAAACCGTTTGCTTGATTAAATGGTGATCCACCCCATAAATCAACTAAGAATAAGACTTCTTCAGGATCATCAAAAGTAGCAATTGCTGCTTCAAGATGAGCTTTTAAATCGTCTGGTCCTTCGTTTGGCATGAAAGTTACAGCTTGAACATTTTCTTGTTCACCAAAAATCATTGAACCGGATTGCATGATGCCTTCGGAAAATTTACCGTGACTTGCAATTACAATTCCAACCATTTTAAAACCTCCTAAATTTTTATCAGATTACTGTAAGAACTCCGGAAAAACGCTTACATTTATAATATAAAAACACGCAAAAATTATTTCAAAAACAACTTAAGCATTTTGCTTTTGTTCCTAGGTAATCTGATTTAATTTTAAAATGTTACGAAACACTTAAAAATAATATCGTTTCCATAACGTCTATGTTGTTAAGTATAGCACAACGATTACGAATTACTATTAAAAATATTAATTTGTATTCGCTTACAATTATACCATTTAATCGTATAGATATTAGTTATCAACCTATATGATGGGTTTTTTTACGTTTCCATAGCTTGTTTCATTCAACAAAATCTTATCTATACCAATTTATAAAAAAAGTTTTGTTATATACAATGCTATTTTATTTTTTTAACACAAAGTGGTATTGAAATTGCTTAAAATATTTTCTTATTCTTTTCATTGATTAAAAAAAGACCTCATTGAAATGAGATCTTCGAATTATTAAACTTCAACAACTTGATTAATAGACAGCAAATACAGATATTTATGCGCAACTTTCAACCCAGTCATATTCTCTAGTGCTTCGCCATATAAGTTCAATTGGCCACGATAACGTGCTGTCAATTTTTCTATTTCTTCTATTGTATTGTCTTTAGAAACTTTATCAGTCTTATAATCAAATACCACCAACGTATTATCTTTTACAAAATAACCATCGATAATTCCATGGATCAAAACTTTTTCCTTATTTGACTCAACCTTTTGAAATAGCTCATTGGCAGGTAGTAACATTGAGAATGGCGCTTCACGTTGTACATCGTTACCTATAGTTAGAATTTCTTTGCCTAAATCCGTTTGAAAGAAATTGGCAATGTGTTGTCCATTAATTAACGTAGCAACTTCTTTAGTGACTACTTTTGCCGTCACTAATTGCTCAATTTTAGCTTGGATTATCGCTAAAGTTATCTCACTAGTTAAATCTAATTCTTGTAAAATGAGATGAGTTGCACTCCCAATATCACTTCCCATTGGTGCTGCAACTCCCTGCATAAATTTCGGTACAGCAAGTTCACTCGTAACGTATCGGTTGCCTTGTCCTTCAATACTCAACTGATTCATTTCGCGATTAGCTGGATCATCGAATAGACGTTTTACTTCCGATACAGCTTGGTAAGCAGTTGTTTTAGTTAAATTATCGAATGGATACTGAAAATTTAAGACTTGATCAATTTGATTAACATCAATATCCTCAAACGTCTCAGGCATCTCACCCGTGATTGTTTCTAACCAATCCGTCTGAGAAACTTCTTCACTCACTTTACTCATCTGGTTCAGGTCGGTTTTTTGATAAAATTTAACGCTAAATTGCGTTTCATCATCACTTAATAGTAGTGATGATGTTGCTGGATCCAATAATAGTGACATATCAAAAGTAGGATGACGAACTAGCGCCATACCAATCCAATCCATGAAATTTTTAATACCACTTCGAGCTGTTGCATTTAAAACTAATTGTTGGCTTTGAAATGCCTTTTGCCAATGATTAATTGCCGTTTTTTTATTTGTGTAAGCCCCCACAATAAATAATCGTTGTTCCGCACGCGTTAAGGCTACGTACAGTAATCGCATTTCTTCCGCTTCTGATTTTGCAATAGCAGCTGATTTTACAATTGTTTTTTGTAGCGTATCTTCCATCGTCCGATTTTCAGGATTTAAATAGGTTATTCCTAATCCAGCCTGATCATCAATTAAATAAGGTTTTCGCATCGCCATTTGATTAAACTGGTGTGTCGCGTCAACCAAGAAGACCATTGGAAATTCAAGTCCCTTACTACCATGAATTGTCATGACTGACACTGCATTTGCGACATTTTGTACAGGTGCTTCTGCTAAATCCTTATCGCGTTCCTGCATTTTTTCAATGAAGCGCACAAACTGGAATAAACCTTTAAAACTACTATTTTCGTAAGCGTGAGCTCGGTTATACAACGCATGTAAATTGGCTTGGCGCTGACTTCCAGCTGGCATCCCCCCGACATAATCAAGAAATCCAGTATCCTGATAAATCTGCCAAATTAAGGTCGCAATTTGATTTTCATGCGCGATTTCACGAAAGCCCGAAAGTTGTGTTAAGAAACGTTCAATTTTATTATACAGTGTTTTTGCGAAGCTACCTGCTTTAAACGTATCAAAATTTTGATAAAAAGTTAACACCGCTTGATAGTAATCATCTGTTCGGTTGCCAATCCGTAAATAGGCCAGTTGATTTTCATCTAATCCAACAATTGGCGACCGTAGGACACTTACCAATGGAATATCTTGATAGGGATTATCAATAATTCGTAATAATGACATCATAATTCTGATTTCAGTTGTTTGGAAATAGCTCTCCGCATCATTCACAACGACTGGAATACCCATTTTTTTAAATTGGTCAATAATCACCAAATTATTTTTACGAGTTGGGACTAGTAATGCAATATCTCGGTATTCAACGGGACGTTTTTCTGATTTATCACGGTCAAAAATCTCTGTTTCATCTACGATTAACGCTTGAATCCGTTGACCAATTAAAGCAATTTGGCCTTCCGATTTACCATCAATTTCAAACTGATCATTCGTTGCTTCACTATCATCATCCGGTCTTTCTGCAGATTCAGGTTCATCAGATTCGTAAATCAGCACTTCTGCTTTTTGCTCAATATCTGGGTAGTAGTTTGCCCCAAAAACCAATTTAGCATCATTATCATAAGCCATTTGTCCAACGGTTTCATCCATAATCTGGGTAAAAATTAAGTTAGTCACATCTGTTACATTCTTCACAGAACGAAAATTTTCAGCTAAGATAATTCGATTTCCATTACTGTCAGTTTCTTTATAAGCTTGGTATTTACTTAAAAACAAACTAGGATCAGCCAGCCTAAAACCATATATTGACTGCTTTACATCCCCCACCATAAACATATTACCGGGATTAGTCGTGGTTACCCTTGTCAAAATAGCTTCTTGTAGTTGATTAGTATCCTGATACTCATCTACCAGAACTTCTTCATATTTTCCTTGTAGAGCAGCTTGTGTTTGCTCGGAAGATTCAGAATCACTCGCTAAAATGTCCAGTGCTAAATGCTCCAAATCATTAAAATCAAGTATATGTCTTTGACGTTTCTCTTTGGTGAAGGCATCACTAAATAAGCCAATCACACTGACTAATTTTTCAACTAATTTCTTAGATTCTGTCATGATATGCAGTGTTTCTGTTTCATTTAAAACAAAAAATTGTTCTGATAAGTTAGCTAAACGTTTTTTTATTCCAGCTTTTAATTCTTTAATTTGATCCTTAGCAACAGCTTGGTCATCTTCTAAATTTTTAGCTGGCACACTAGGCGCACGTTTCAATTCGTACCCACGAATATTATCGCGAATTTGATTCCAAGAACCATCGTTTTCAACAGATTGGACAACAGCTAACAACATCTGACTTTCTTCTTCAGTCACTGCTTGATGTTTCTCTAACCCAAATTGAATTGATAGTTCTAGAGCCGTTTTTAAATCGGCCTGGATTTGCGTTAAATTTGCTTGAACTAATGGCTTAATACTCTTTTGGTAAAACGAACTACTGATTAAATTATCGCCAACATCATAAGTTGCTGCCAAACTAGCCAACCAACCGGTAGGATCTGGTTTCGAACTCGCAAATGTAAATAGGCTAAAAACCAACTCAGATAAACCATCATCATTTCGATCATTTGAAAAATTTTGTGTTAATCTCTCAAAGTCGACATCGTCTTTGGCATACAACATTTCCCGGACGTCTTCCCAGACACTCTCTCTTAATAAAGCCGCCTCAGTCATATCTGTTAACATTCTAAAAACGGGATCCAAATCAATCACATAATAGTAGCGTTTAATTAATTGGAGACAAAATGCATCAAATGTACTAATATTTGCAACTGGCAAGCGCATTAATTGATCCATTAAATGTTGTTTTTGTTCATGATTGTCTGCTTCATTGATTGCCTTTTGAAGTGCCACCTGAATCCGTTGACGCATTTCTTTAGCTGCAGCGTCTGTAAACGTAACAACTAATAAGTCATCAATAGCTGTTCCCGTTAATATTTTTTGAATGACGCGTTCAACTAAAACTCGTGTTTTACCGGAACCGGCAGAGGCTGATACAAGAATATTAGTCCCACTTTCATCGATAGCACGTTGTTGATTTGGTGTAAATGTAAACTTACTCATTACTGTCGGCCTCCCCGTCTATAATCCGTTTTTCAATTTCTTCCCAGCTTAATTTACTTATTTCATGGTAATTATTTTCGGGTAACATCGCATCAAATTGGAATATTGATTTATATGGTGAATATTGTAGGGCTGTTTTTTTAGCGTTCCATCTAGCCGGACTTAAATCGATTATCCCTTCGAAAATATCTGTTGCCGCATCAATAATTAATTGTTTATTGTGTACCAACAAGAAATCTAAATCTGATTGTGAAATCAATTTTTTTGAACGAGCTGATGGTGATGTGAACCCTTTTTTCGTTTTTCTAAATGGATAGATTAATGAAAACCCTGTTGATTCGTCTTCAAAATCAGTATCTAAATGGCTCAGTAACTGCTCATCTTCCAATAATAGCCCATCCATTTGGTTTGCTTTCAACAACGTATTATCCAATCCTTTTTTCTGTACATCTTCAATTTTCAGCTTAGGATTTTGTAAGTGCATGTAAACTGCACCAGCTGCCGAAGTTTTCAGTCCAGTATTTGGTGCAATTACCTCTGCATTCTCAATCAATGCTTGCAAGTAAGTTAACATTTGCATTGATAATCCATAGAAAGCATCACTAAAATCAAACTTTCGAATCCCTGATTTGTAATCGACGATTCCAAGATATTGTTTTGAATCAACCTTCATATAATCAATTCGATCAATTTTACCGCGGACTTTAACTGAATGGCCGCCAGGTAACTTATAAGCTAGGGCTTTCAAACCTGACTCAGCACCGACATGACCAAATAAAACTTCTGTTTTCAGTGGCTTCATCTTTGTTTGTTGCCCTTGTTGCCACATGGCATGCGTCACTTGTTTTAATAGAAGACTTAATTGTTTAGCAATATAGCCCATTCGACTTGAACTACCAAGAATTTGGAACTGAGGTAACTCGCGCATATCTTTTAAAATTACATTCAAATATTCATCTAGTTGTTCTTTGGGTACATTGGCATAGACTTGGTTTGATTCAGTCACAACTTTCATCAACTCATCCAACCCCATATGGAAAAACTCACCAGTACTTGCAGGAGACAGCTCGAAAATGTCTCGTTCTTTCAATTTCAACCCATATTGTAAAAAATATTCAAATGGATTACGATAGAAAGTTTCTAGTTTTGAAATTGAAGTATTCATTTGTGTTCCATATAAATCAGTTATAATTTCCGGCGTCAACTTAACCGGTATATTTTTATACGCTAAGCTTCCTAATAATTGTTTCGTTAATGGTCCCATTTCTGGGTCAGCCGACAGTTGACGTAACACATACAACCAAGCACTAGGCATGGATACTGCAGTTGTTTTGGCAAGTCGACTAGCTACAACCAATGATGATAATGTACTACGTTTTGTTCCGATAAAATCAAGGACTGATTGTTCTGTTAATTCAGGATTAGCAGCTAAATGTTGAACTGATAAATTGAAGTGTTCTTTAATCATCATTAAATAAGGCGATGGATTTAAATTCTTTTCGCCATCGTTGCCACTTGGATATGAAAAAATCAATTGTTCGCGTGGTCCTAAAAATCCGAGATAATTCAAAAAGGGTTCAGCGGCCATTTGACTAATAGCCGAATCGGCTAAGTATTGATCATCAGTTAATAGATTAGCCATTTTCGCCCGATCATCATCTGTTAATAATTGTGTCTGACTAACTTGTTCTGGCATCACCATATCAGTTGATCCAATCATAAAGGTAATCTTTCGGTTGTTCATTTGAACCATCCCTGATTCAGAAATAACGACCTGATCTAATGTTGATGGCACTTGTGAGTAACTTGCCCCTTCAAATCCCGCTTGAATCAAGGCCATGAAGTCAGCGGTATTGAACATTTTAGTTCCCAATGTTTCAACATATTCATCTAACATCCCAACAAATGTTTGCCAAGTTTGTTCTGGTTCTTCTGATTGTGAGATGTTTCCAGCAGCTAAATAGCGGTCTCGCCAACTTAACAAGCGTTGTGTCACACCTTGTTCAACAAGAAACTGATAAATTAGCTTTGCCCCCTCTTCACCGGTTGTCGCCTGATCTAGTTGATTGAAGAATCCTGGTAAAACGTCTTTAACAAAATGTCTAATTTGATTAATTTGTACTGTGATACTTTGGTCCTTATCCGTCTGTTGCTCATCTGCATCCGTAAAATCAAACCGGTAGAACGTCCAATCATCTTCACGTAGCCACTGAGAACCAGAAAAACCGTATTTTAAAACCATATTTTCTGTTAAATCAACAGCACTACGGTACTGTTCAATTGGCATAGCATGATTTTCTATTTGTGGTATTAATAATTCAGTTTTTAATAAGCGCATCATTGCGCCATATTGATAATGCTTTTCTTTCACCTCAAATAACGCTGCCAGTAACTCGACTAAGGGATGGTCAGCCATTGCGTGTTGTAAATCGTTAAAATAAGGTATTTTAAATTCTTTAAAAACCGGTGGAATAACCGTTTCGTAGCTATCTAAATGCCGCGTTAAAATCATAAAATCTCGATAACGATACTCCTTAGTTGCAACTAACTGGCGAATTTTTGTCGCCACTTGTCGAATTTCAATATACCGACTATCGGCTTCAAAAAGTTGAATAGAATCTGAATTTTCTAACCTTTCTGATTTTGTTTTAACTAACCGTCTAGAGTCAATCCAAAAATCTTCCAGACGAGATAAGTCGGGATTCTGGTTAACTTTGGTTTCAGCATAACTATCCGTTAGCACTGGAATCTGAGCTTGATGTGCTTTTTCAATCAAATTAACATACATCCGGCTTGATTTATAAAATAAGTCAGATTTTTCAGCAACTTCATGTGCATTGCCTTTATCTAAGACTAAGCCAATTGTAATCTGTTTCGCACCCTTAATCAGTGCGTTCACGAGCTCCTGCTCTTGTGCTGTAAATTGAGAAAAATGGTCAATATAAAAATAACTCGTCTTCAAAACGTCATCTGTTAAATAACGACTCAACTCTGCTAATAAATCATTATTTTCAATATATCGGTCAGCCATCGCAGCATCAAATGCGCGATAGATAATTTGTAAATCATCTAATTTAGCACCTAAGTCCCCAGTCGTTGGGAAAGATTCAGCAATCCGAGTTAAATCATCAACTGTCACACAACCAACTTTTAATTCTTTCAGTTGGCTGACTAGTTGTGAAATAAACCCAGTTTGGGTCCTTTCACCACGAAATATTGTTAATTCATCTTCATGTTCCGAAATTAATTGATAAACTAACATATTTAATCCAGACTGAGATAAACGAGGAATCTGATAATAGGGTGTATTCTTCAAAAAGAACCAAGCTAATCGAGTAAACGAAAAGACTTGGACGTTCGATTGTGCAAAAATATTTTGTTCGACAAGTTTGTCTTTACCTAATGCTTCAAGGATACTAACTTCTGCTTCGAACTTAATATGATTGGGAACAAGATAAAAAAAAGATGCCGTTGAATCAGTCGTTTGCGCTGCTTTTAATTGTGCAACAAGGCTTGCTTGATGGTCTTTACTAGCTTTTCCTAGGACAAATTTTAAACTCATTTTAACTCCCCTTTTCATACCGCTAACTCGTTATCATTACCTAATAATATACCATATTTAGCTGTTATATTTTTTTAAGAACACATAAAAACCGCTGGACAAATCACAAAGGTGATTTAACCAGCGGTTCATTTTAATTTAATCTTTTTCTGTAAATAGTTTATCAACTGAGCGATTCTTATGAATTAAATCAATTGCTTGGCCAAACAAGTCGGCAACTGATAAGCGCACAAGTTTATCGAGCTTGTCAGCTTCTGGAACAACGATACTATCTGTTACAATCACTTGTTTAATATTGTCATCAGATAAAGCTTCAATCGCACCTTTTGACATCACAGCATGTGTTGCACAAGCATAAATATCTGTTGCACCAGCAGCTTTAAGTGCACGCGCTGCATCAGTCATCATTGTCCCTGTATCAATCATATCATCAATAATGATACAACGACGCCCTTTTACATCGCCAATAATTGATGTTGCTGCAATATTATCAGCAAAATCAGATCCACGTTTATCAACAATAGCAATTTGTGCTTTGAGCTTTTCAGCCATATTACGAGCACCTTTAACACTATTATGATCAGGTGAAATCACAACAACATCATCTGTAATCCCATTTTCAATGAAGTATTTAGCTTGGATTTCTAAAGAAACTAAATGATCAACTGGAATGTTAAAGAATCCTTGTAATTGAGCGGCATGTAAATCAAGTGTAATTACACGAGAAACACCGGCTAATTGAATAAAGTTTGCAACTAACTTAGCTGTAATAGGTTCACGTGAACGTGCTTTACGATCTGAACGTGCATAACCATAATAAGGCATTACAACGTTAATTGTACCCGCACTTGCACGACGTAACGCATCAACCATAATCAAAAGTTCCAGTAAATTTTCATTTACTGGATTTGAGATTGATTGGATAACATAAACATCTGCGCCACGAATACTTTCATCAATGTTGATTTGAATTTCGCCATCACTGAAATGTTTCACGGATGCTGTAGAAAGACTAGTATTTAAAACCTTAGCCACCTTCTCCGCTAATTCAACGTTAGAATTAAGTGCAAATAATTTTAATTGACCTTTTGCGAATTGACCCGACATGATAGCCTCCGTTATTAATCTGTATTTTTTCTTTATAGTTCTATTATAATGAATTTACACTTAAATTACTATGCTCTAAGTAAAAAGTTTAAGATTATCTGAATTGTTCCTTCAGACTAAACGACAATCCTTATGTTTAATGGTAAAATAGACAGATACGAACTTAAAAATATAACTTAATTATGGGGGACACAAAAATTGTCTAGCGGTACAGTTATCATCAATTTGATTGTTATCTTTGTGACATTATTTGCAGCAGCATTCTTCGTTGCCGCAGAATTTGCACTTGTCCAAGCACGTCCAAGTGCCATCGAAGCTGATATCGAAGCAGGTATTGGAAATCGAAAAAAACAAGAAAGAGCATTAAAAATGCTTAACCATTTGAATGAATACCTTTCAACAACACAGGTTGGTGTCAGTGTTGCTGGTATTATTCTGGGTTGGGTTGGTGAAAAAACCATTGAATTTTTACTTGTAGATGTGCTTAAACTATTCCATTTTGCTTCTGAATCAGGGTTAAATATCATTGGCGCAATTATCGGGGTTTTAATCCTTACTTACGTTGAAGTGGTTTACACAGAAATTGTGCCTAAAAACTTAAGTATCGATATGCCCGTTCAAGTTTTAATGGTTGTTATAACACCATTACGCTACTTTCATCTTGCCTTTTACCCATTAGTTTGGTTATTAAATAACTCAGCAACACGTGTTGCTAAAATGATTGGTATTACGCCAACTGATGAAAATAGTGAAGTTTTTACTCAAAAAGAAATTTTATCTTTATCTCAAAATGCCGTTTCAGGTGGTGAATTAGATAGAGATGATTATGTCTATATGCAACGTGCCTTTGATTTAAATGACAAAATTGCTAAAGATATTATGGTCGATCGAACAAGTCTTTATGTCGTAGATATTACAGATACTGTGCACGATGTCGTTAAAGATTATTTACATCAGGGTTATAGCCGTTTTCCAGTAGTTGCTAACAATGATAAAGATAAAATTCTTGGTTACGTCTATATCTACGATTTAGTTAGACAAGCTGAGATTGATGATACTGTCTTAATTAGTAAACTACTTAGAACAATTATTACAGTACCAGAAACAACACCTATTAGAACATTATTAAGCCAAATGATTAGTAAACAAACACCTATCGTTGTTGTCCTTGATGAATATGGTGGTACAAGTGGTATTGTAACGGATAAAGATATTTATGAAGAATTATTTGGAACGGTTAAAGATGAAATTGATGACGTTTCAAGTGAATACATTATCAAAAATGATGATGGTTCATATAATATTAGTGGTAAAACGACTTTATATGATTTCGAACGCTTCTTTAAATTTAAAAATAAAGCGATGAAAGCATCTGAAAGTGTTACATTAGCAGGTTTCATTCTCGAAAATCATAAAGTTAAATTAAATGATGTCATCAAGTTTGATGCTTTTGAATTTAAGATTATTGAGTTTAAACGTAACTACATTGATTGGTTTAATGTTAAACATACGACGACTCAGGTAGACGCAATTGAAGAACAATGAACTGATAAGAAATAATTTAGTCATTACTAATTGGAGGGAATTTTATATTTATGCCTACTCGTAGAGAACTATATCAGCAGGAATCAATTGCAGATTCCACTTCTAATCCAAGTAAAAATCGTCACTCATCGTTGCCAAAAAATGGTAAGAAAAAACCAAATAAAAAACGTCGTCGTTTAATTCTTCTTTTATTGCTCTTACTTTTGGTCGGTGGCGGTATTTATGCATACAGAGCTTACGCAAACGCAAAAAAAGCAGCTGATTCAATTTATACGCCGACAAAAGTCGCTAAAGCTAGAAACGTTTCTTCAGTCTTAAAATCAGGCTATCCAATTTCAATTCTCCTTTTAGGAACCGATGATGGTGCGTTAGGCCGTGCAAAAGTTGGCGGTCGAACAGATACCTTAATTGTCGCAACTTTAAATCCTAAAACGGAATCAATGACGTTAGTCAGTTTACCCCGAGATGCAGAAGTTGCGGTTTCTGGTTATGAATCAGAATTCCCAAGTAAATTAAATTCTGCCTATGCTTATGGTGGTCCTGCTTCTGCTGTTAAAACAGTCGAGAAATATTTGAACGTCCCTATTGATTTCTATGCAACCATTAATATGGGCGGACTCGAAACATTAGTTAATGCGGTTGGTGGCGTTGATGTCACACCACCACTATCGTTCACCTATCAAGGTGCACACTTTAAAAAAGGTGTTAAAACTCATGTTAATGGTGCAGATGCATTATCTTATGCCCGAATGCGTCATGAGGATCCACTTGGTGATTATGGCCGTCAAAAACGTCAACGCCAGATTATCATGTCTGTTGCCTTACAGAGTACAAACTTACAAAACTTATTAAATCAAAAATTCTTAGACACGATGTCTTCTCAATTGAAAACAGATTTATCATTTGATGATTTAGTGACTCTAGGAACTAGCTATCGTGTTGCCACGCACCATTCAAAATCTGATCACCTACAAGGAACTGGAACCATGATTAACGGTGAAGCTTTTGAAGTCGCTGATACACCAGAGAAGCAACGTATTACCGATAAACTTAGATCTGCCTTAGATTTAGTTAAAGCAGAAACGGGCAATACTTTATTAACAAATTCAACAATTAACACAACTCGAAAATAATGACCTATACACTACTCGCATCATCAAGAAGGCAACTTCTGATGATGCTTTTTTATTTATATTGATTAAATTTCATATAGAAAATAGGTCCGTAAAAAAAATTTATTTTATTCATACATTTCATTTGTAAACGGTACCATAAAGTGTAATAATAGATGGTACAAGATACTTTGTTATTTAAATGAAAGTGGGGATTTATATTATGTCAGAAAAAATTAAAGCATCAATTGCAATGTTAAAGGTATTACAGGATTGGAAAGTTGAAAATGTCTATGGGTTACCCGGTGGATCATTCAATACAACAATGCGTGCTCTTGAATCAGAAAAAGAAAACATTAATTACGTTCAAGTACGTCATGAAGAAGTTGGGGCACTTGCTGCTGCCGCTGAAGCAAAACTAACTGGTAAAGTTGGGGTTGTCTTTGGTTCAGCAGGTCCTGGGGCAACACATTTATTCAATGGTTTATATGACGCACAACAAGACCATGTTCCTGTTCTTGCTTTAATCGGTCAGGTTGCTTCATCTGCAATGAACATGGATTCATTCCAAGAAATGAACGAAAATCCAATGTTTGCTGACGTTTCTGTCTATAATAGAACAGTTATGACTCCAGAAAGCTTACCTCGTGTAATTGATCAAGCTATCAGAACAGCTTACCAATACAAAGGTGTAGCAGTTGTTACAATTCCAAATGACTTTGGTTGGATGGATATCGACGCTGACAGTTATTACGCTTCAGGTCACAATTACACAACACCTATTTTACCTGAACCAAATGATTCAAAAATTAAAGAGGCTTTAGCACTTATTAAAGAAGCTAAACAACCTGTTTTATTCGCTGGTATTGGTACAAAAGGTGCTACTGATGAAGTAATTGCTTTCTCTGAACATTTTAAAATGCCTGTAATTATTACAGCTATCAATAAAGGAACTGTTCCTGATAGTTATCGTGCTAACTTAGGGTCAACTTACCGAGTTGCAACAAAACCTGCTGATGAAGCAATTGCTGCCGCTGACTTAGTTGTCTTTGTAGGAGCTGATTTACCTTTCTCACAAACTAAAAAAGTCTTAAAACCCGATATGAAATTTATCCAAATCGATATTGATGCATCAAAAATTGGTAAACGTCATGCAGTTGATGTCGCTTTACTCAGTGATGCTAAGAAAACATTAGCTCGCTTTGTTGAATTAGCTGGTGCTCCTGTTGAAAGTCGTCCATTCTTCGATGCAACTATTGAAGATATGGCTAACTGGCGTACTTACCTCAAGAAATTTGAGGACAAGACAACAACACCACTTCAACCTGCTTCTGTCTTTAAAGAAATCAACAAACATGCCACAGGCGATGACATTTTCGCAGTTGATGTTGGTAATGTTACAATGAATAGCTTACGTTACTTAGATATGAATCCTAAACAAAAATTCACAACATCTGCCTTATTTGCAACAATGGGTTATGGTATGGGTGCAGCAATTGCTGCTAAATCAGCCTTCCCTGACCGTCAAGTCTTTAACCTTGTCGGTGATGGCGCATTTGCTATGATTGTTCAAGATTTATTAACACAAGTAAAATACAAACAACATGTCATTAATATTGTCTTCTCTAACCAACATTTTGGTTTCATTCAAGATGAACAAGAAGATGAAGGTCAACCATTCTATGGTATTGATTTCAATGACGCAGATTGGGCACAAGTCGGAAGCGCTATGGGTACGCTTGGTATCTCAGTTTCTACACATGACGAATTAGTTGCCGCATTTGAAACAGCTATAAAAGCAGAAGGTCCTGTTGTTATTGATGTTAAAATCACTGACGACCGTGCCATCCCTGTTGAAGATTTAGCTGTCGATCCAAAACATTTCTCAGCTGAAGAAATCGCTGCTTACCGTAAACGTTACGAAGCAGAAGACTTACTTGTCTTAGATGATTTAATCGAGAAATACTCAAAATAATGCCCTCACGAATAAAATAGCTATTCCTAAGAGATAGTTATTTTTAAATAACAAAAGACTGTAATGAAGATAACTATCCTCTTCATTACAGTCTTTTTTTTTGGGTTCTATTTTAATTTTACAGGTAGATCTTTTTTTGAAACTTCTTCCCATGAAATAACACCTTTTTTTTCATTATAGGCTAATTTTAAATAGGCGCCTTGACGTAACGGTCTTTCTTTATTCCCATTAAACGTTAATTTCTTAGCTTCATTTTTAGTATTATAAGCCATTTGATTATAGCTATAATCGGCATACGTTTTTCCATTTTGATCCTTTTTAACCACTTTTTTACCTGTTTCTGTTATCTGTGTGTAGTAATCCTGAGTTGAGTAATTAGTCCTATAGTATAAGTACCCGCCGCCAACTAATAGAATAGCGATAATTAATACAATTATTTTTTTCATTTATTCTACCTCCTTTTATTTAATTCATAATCTCAAATAACCATGCATTAAACCACTAATTTGACTTGTACTAATCGAAGATTATCAAAAAATTATATTATAATCCTTTTTTACTCATTTAATTCTATATAATGATACAATACTAACCATACAAACATTAGGAGGTTACGATTATGACAAAAACTCACCAACTAGTTAATAGAAATGAAGTACCTGAAGCACTAACATGGGATTTAACAGCCATTTATCCAAATGATCTTGCATTCCAGACGGATATCGATTTAGTTCGTGACCTCGTTCAAACCTTTGTTTCTACTTACCATAGCCATTTAGGAGAACTAGCTCCAATTAGTACCGCCTTCAATGACTTGGAAGATATTTACACTCGCTTATCACATATTGAACATTATGCATTTTTACAGCAAGCAGTTGATATTACTGATGCAACAGCCAATCAGTTAATGCGCGATTTTGAAGCACTTTCTGCCGAAATTACGACAAAACTGGTTTTCTTTGATATTGAATTACTAGAAAATCCAGTTAAATTATTGGACGACGTTGTTGCAACAAATCCAAAATTAAAAGCTTATATTCGTCAATTAAAGAAACAAAAAGAATTCCAGTTAAGTCCTGAGGTTGAACAAGTCCTTGCGACCTTCCAACCTAATTTTTCTGCACCAGAATCAGTTTACGGTCAAACTCGAGCAGCTGATATGGACTTTTCTGATTTTGAAGTAAATGGTGTGACATATCCAATGTCATTTGTTTTATATGAAAATACGTACCAATACAATCCAGACGCAGCTATTCGTCATGCAGCATTTAAAAGCTTCTCAACAACATTAAATCATTATAAGCATACAATTGCGGCTAACTATTATAATCAAGTATCTATGGAGAAAAGAATTGCTACTTTACGTGGCTATCATTCAGTTTTTGATTACTTATTAGCAGAACAAGAAGTTGACCGTTCATTATTCAATCGTCAAATTGATACAATCATGACTAAATTAGCACCTGTTATGCAAAAATACGCTGCACATGTCAAAGAAGTTCGCGGTTTAGATAAAATGACCTTTGCTGATTTACAAATCGATTTAGATCCTGATTTCGCACCAGAAGTTTCAATTGAAGAAGCTAAGAAATATGTCAACGATGCAGTTGCGCCACTTGGATCTGACTATCAAGCCATGGTTGCTCGTTCATTCCCAGAACGTTGGGTTGATTTTCCACAAAATATTGGTAAGGAAACGGGTGGCTTTGAAACAACTCCTTATGGCAAACATCCTTATATTTTAATGTCATGGACGAACGAATTAGCCGATGTCTATACTTTAATTCATGAGCTCGGTCATGCAGGGCAAGCCATTTTAACACAGGATAACCAATCAATTTTGGGTAGTGAACCTTCTACTTATTTGGTTGAAGCGCCTTCTACATTCAATGAACTATTACTAACAAGTTCAATTGAAAATCAATCAAGTGAACCTCGCTTAAAACGTTTTGCTTATTCAAAAATGTTAACGAATACTTATTTCCATAACTTTGTGACCCATTTACTTGAAGCAGCTTACCAACGTGAAGTTTATCAACTCATTGACGCTGGACAAGGATTTGATGGTGATCAATTAAGTGAAATTAAACGTCATGTCCTTGAAGCATTCTGGGGACCAGATGTTGAAATAAATGACGGTGCTGAACTAACTTGGATGCGCCAATCACACTATTACATGGGCCTCTATTCATACACATATTCAGCAGGTCTTGCCATTTCAACACAAGCACACTTGAACTTATTGAAAGATCCAGAAAATACGACAGAAGCTTGGCTTGCCTTCTTAAAATTAGGTGGCGAATTAGCCCCAATTGAAGCAGCTAAAGTTGCAGGCGTTGATATCACTACGGATGAACCTCTCAATCAAACAATTCAATTTTTAGATGATACCGTGAATAAAATCATTGCTTTAACGAAAGAAATTTAAAAATAAAGGAGAGACACTAAAAAGTTTAGTGTCTCTCCTTTATTTTTTATGCAGGTGGTGTGTTACTTAATACCCATTTTACCTGGGCTGTATATGAACCGCGATGGATTTCACTTGGATCTGCTTTAACCAAAACACCCGCATCTTTGTCCCATGGTACGGTTGTCGTTTTTGTCGTTGATGTTCCTGACAAAATTTCAAGACTTGCCGAACCTAAAACTTGAGCCTTATCTCCGGCTGTTGCTCGATACACAATCGCATCTTTAATTGTATTACTATCTGAAGTAAGATCACTTGCTGAAACTGACAACTGCCAAGTCCCAGGTAATGATGTTTCTAATGCTACAGAAAAATCAGTTTGACGAGGTAATATTGTCGTTTTTCCTGGAATTTTAGTTGTCCCAAAATTTAAACTACCGTTAGTTGTTAGTCCCATTTTACCTGAAACAACGACAGTAATAGTTTTCACGTCAGATTTATTACCGTCTGTATCGACAGCATAAACAGTTAAAACATGACTACCAATTGCTAAGTTATCTGGTAATTTGTAAGTTCCAGAATGGTCCTGACCAGCTTTTACGTTATCATATGTTTCCATTAAAACAGGTGCATTTGACCCTTCTTGATAGTACGTTTTAATGGTTGCACTATCATCAGACTCATGGTAACTCAAAGAATAAGGCGCATTCACTGTTGTACCACTATCATCTAAAGTAAACGTTGGTTTATTAGAGTTCACAATAATATCAGCCGTATATGACGTTGTTTGGTTCCCATATTGATCAGTTGCCATCACAGTATATGGGTTTTTACCAACCTTTAATTGACTACTTGGAACGCTAACACTAAATTTACCGTCTGTTCCGACGTTAGCTGATACTGAGTAACTACCATTGACTTTAATTGCTGCAGTTGTCGTTCCTGCTGGGAAAGTTCCCCCAAGACTTGAAACTACTGTTCCGGCAATAGTTGCTGCTTCATTTTGATTAACCTTGATGTCATTAATTCCTGATATCGTTAATGTTCGTGTGCCTCCAATTGTGAATTTGGCTGCATTTGATTGGATAACCGCATTAGATCCAGAAAATTCACTTACTGGACTATTAACAACTGTATCGGCTGCAACTTTGTCAGCAGTTCCTGTAAGTGTTACTTTTGCACTTGAATACTTAGCTGTTGATAAATCATTCTTAAGGACCTTAACAATTGCCCCATTTGACATCTTTGTTAAATCAATGGTTTCTGAGTCCGTTGCTGCCCCTGAATAAGTAATTGTTCCCGTTTTTAACGTCACATTATTGGGAACCTTCAAGCCAGCACTAATTGTTTTCCAATCTTGTTTACCACCTAAATATTTTAAATTTGTTACAAAATCTAATGAATCTCCAGAGTGTACTAGACCATCATTAGTAACATCTTTATTTTTTTGAGTTGTATCTGTTACTGTCTGAGTTGCAGTTGCATCAACTAAACCTGGAACTTTTTCAAACATTATCAAGTTAGTTTCATAACTACCACCCGTTGATCCAGTAAATCCCCAACGAACTGCGCCATTCGAATTGAATTTAGCCTTATCAATTGACACAGTCGCGCTCTTACCTGTTGTCATAACATTTGTTTTTGGATTTTTATCATCAATTGTGTAAGTCATAGAGCCTGTTGTACTCGTTCCAGCAGAATATTTCAACGTCAAATGATGCCATAACGCGTTAGATAGATTTGCTCCGTAATCAATTAACCCAAGGTGATTTTGATAGTAAAAATAGGCGGTGTGTATTGGAAAAAAACCCGAGTCTTTACTATCCCGTGTATAACTATTAGTATCTGCAGGATAACCACTAGCTATGTGATTACCTGTGACAGCAGTATAATCAAAGCTATTCCCGGAAGTTTGACCCCCATTATTAAAGGTATCGAACTCTAACGCCCAACTGTTTTGTATCCCTGTTTTAACTAGTTTCGAAACATCACTATAACCTGATGTTGTTCCAAAAATACCCTCAGGTAGTATATCATTAGCCCAAACACCTAATGTTTCACCACTACCAGTTGAAATAGCTGCATTTCCTTTAGCATCATTTTGTAATACTAATGCCATACCATCTCCGGCTGCAGCGCCTCCATTACCAAGATATACCCACATTGACGCTGTTGAATCTTTGTTCAAATCGAATGTATTACCATCAGTTGACCAAACAGCTGCCTTTTGATCTTTATTATCAGTAATTGTTACGACCGATTTTGTAGCAGCATTTGCATCCGTTGTTATGACATTTCCAGACGTTAAATTAACTGTTTTACTAACTTCAGATACACCAGCCCCAGTTCCGCGTTGAAATATACCATTCAAAGTGATCCCACTTGGCGCGGTCTGTATTGCATAATTATAATCTGTTTCTGCCGACACACTTGAAAAAGTAGCTAAGAAAGTCGCCGCTAAAACAAACACTAATAAATTTATTTTTTTATGATTAATCCCCATAACCCGCACCCCATTCTCTATCTTTATTACTTATAGTATACGCTTAAATAGAATTAATATTATCCATAAATTTCTTATAAACGCTCATTATTTGATGGTTTTAGGGTCCTTTTCAGGTAATAGTTATTTAATCCTGTATGCCAATTGGTATACCAGTATTCGTCAGCTATAATGTATCATTAAATAAAAAAGTAAGCTTACAATATTGTAAGCTCACTTCAATTTAATACCTAATAAAGCAACTAAAATTGTTGCCTGGTAAGCATTAATCGTTAATCCACGAACCAGCTTAGGATCCAGTATAACTGTTTCAAATTCACTCTCAGAGAAATCCACAGACTTCATGTTGGTCTCAATAAAATCGCAACCTTCAATATTACTTTCAGGGAATGTTAATTTCTTCTTGATTTCAACCGCTTGAAAACTGGTTTCTTTTAAATCACAACGTCTAAATTCAACTTCTTGGAAATTAGCGACACTAAAATTAGAATAGCTTAACTGACAATCTCTAAATGTCGTTTCTTTAAAAACAGTACGATTAGAAAAGTCACACCCCATCATCCGACAGCTTTTAATTTCAGTTCTAAAAAAATAACTTTCATTAAATTCTGCGTTCAAAAACTCACAATGATCAATTACAGTATCTAACCATTCGCTACGCACAAAGTCAGTTTGTTCAAAGGTACAATGATCAAAAGTGACTGAATCAACTCGTACTGTCTCAAAAGAAGCCTCAATCGTACAATTATGGTAAGTTAATCCATATCTAATATCATCAAATGAAATGGTTTGTCCTTCAACAACTTGATTATCCAAAATAATTCACTCCTAAATGTTTACTTAAAACGCTATTTATAAATTTTAACATATTTATTCACAAATACTTAAGACCTTTTTTAGTTAGAAGATAATAAAAAAGATAAATCAGATTATTCTGATTTATCTTTTCTTTAACCTTTATTTTCTTTTTTATCCTTTTTAATAAAGAATAATAGTAGTGCTCCTAATATTAGAACGAATCCTACTAAGACAACCATCACAGATTTTTCTTCATTTGTCTGTGGTAAAATACCACCTACAGATGATACTGAGCCTTTTATGTCTTTTTCAGGATTAACAGTCGTTTTTCTTTCAGGTACACTAGTTGGTTGTGTCACTTTGGTATTCTCTTTAAAACCGATAGTCACATTCGTAGAACCGGCTTCGGTTGTTGCCGCACTAACCATTTGATTAGTATTCAGCATGACAACTCCCAAAAGTAACATTGCTATAATCATAATCTTTTTCTTCATGAGACTAACCTCCCCCAAGGAATACTTTAAAGATTCTTGTTAAAAAGCATTATATAGTGATTGCCACCATATAATGCTTTTTAAACAACTTATTTAAGCAGGTACGTCAGAAAGTGTCCAGTTCATTTTTGTTGAGTAAGCTTCTGCTTTAGCAACACCAGCAGGGACAGTTAATGAAATGTCTCCAGCTGCAAGTGTATCAACAGTAACACCACTACCAGTATCTTTAACAGCATTTAAAGCAACGCCAGCTGTTGTTAAATCTGTAACAGCATTTGAAACAGCTGTAGTTGTTCCAGTTGTTGCTTCAGCAACAACTACTTTACCTTTGCCTGTTGAAAGAACAGCACCAGTTAATTCATCACTACCACTCTTAAATTGGTCAGCTTGAACAGAAAGTGCCCAACCAGCATTTGTTCCACGAACATCCCCAACTTCAATAGCAAGATCTTTTGCTGATTTAACAGTCAATGCTTTTGTAGGAATTTCAATATCTGAACCAAAGTCTACTGTTTTTGTAGCGTAGACAATAGCAAGGTTACCACTATTACCAGTTCCACCACCATCACCAGGATCTGTTGGGTCTGTTGGGTTTGTTGGGTTAACTGGAGGGATTACTTGTCCTTCATCGCCAGCCTTAAACGAAACACTAGCATCAGTTGATGCACCTTGAGCAAGTGTTGCTGCATTTACATGACTTGAAACTGCTAAACCTGCACCTAAAATTGTTGCTGCTAATAATGCACTTGTTAAACCTTTTTTCATAATCTAATCCCCCATAATTCTATCTTTTTTATTGTAAATAATTAAACAGCTGGTGTATCTGATAAAGTCCATGTTAACGTTGAAGCATACGCGATATCTGCTTTAGCAACGCCAGCTGGAATTGTTAATTTAACATTTTCTTTTTTAATGTTATCAACGTTAATACCTGCACCAGCGTCTGCTGTAGCACCAAGAACAACCCCAGAAGTTGTTGTATCAGCAATTGCTGATGACACTGCATGGTTAGCTGTAGAACCATTACCAACTGAAACAGCACCTGCGCCTAAACTAATTGCAGCGCCGCCAAGTTTTTCTGATTCATCAGCGTTAGCTAATTGCTTAGAACTTACTGATAAAGTCCAACCAGCATTTGTTCCACGAACATCACCAACTTCAACTGCAACATCTGTATCAGACGTTAAGTTAACCGTATTTGCCGTAATTTCATTTTCAGTACCAAAACTAATTGCTTTAGTAGCATAGATAATAGCAAGATTACCACTGTTACCAGTATTACCGTTATCCCCAGGTTCTGTTGGTTTTGTTGGATCTGTTGGGTCAACTGGAGGGATAACTTGTCCTTCATCGCCAGCTTTAAATTGAACACCAGTTGTTGTTGTTGCAGGTGTCATATCAGCAGCGTTTACGCTACCTGATACTGCTAAGCCTGCACCTAAGATTGTTGCTGATAATAATGCACTTGTTAATACGTTTTTCATAATTTATTTCCCCCGAATTTGTTATTTAATTTAAACAGCTGGTACGTCTGAAAGACTCCAGTTTAACGTTGTTGCATAAGTATCAGCTTTAGCTGAACCTGCAGGAATTGTCAAAGTCATGTTGTCTGCACGAATCTTATCTGCATTTAAACCAGCACCTTCGCCTGTTTTAGCTGATAAGACAGTTCCACCATCAGTAACCGCTGCAACTGCAGCAGCTGATGCAGGTGTTGGTGTAGCACCGGTACCAATTAAGGTATTATCACCTTTACCTAAAGCTAAGACAGCTCCAGCTAATTCGCCAGACTTTGTACTTTTGAATTGATCTGCTTTAACTGATAATGTCCAACCAGCATCTGTTCCTCGAGTATCGGCAACTTGAAGAGAAATAAAGTTACTACCTTTAAGGTCTTGTTTACTTGCTGAAACAGGTACAGTAGTGCTAACAGAACCAGTTCCATCATCTTTTGGAATCCCAAATGTTACAGCCTTTGTTGCATATACAATTGCTAAAGGACCAGCATGTCCTGTTTCACCGCCACCACCATCACCAGGATCTGTTGGGTCAACTGGGTCTGTTGGGTCAACTGGGTCTGTTGGATCTGTACCTGGTGTAAATGTTACTGAACCGTCAGTTGTTGCACTATCTGGTAAGACAGTATCTGCAGCATTTACGTTACTTGATACTGCTAAACCTGCACCTAAAATTGTTGTTGCTAATAATGAACTTGTTAAACTTTTTTTCATAATATATTTCCCCCAAATTTTTTTAATATTTCACCCGACTCTAACCTAATTAAGCAGGAGCGTCAGTCAATGTCCAAGTTAATGTTGTTGAGTATGCAGCAGCATGTGCTGTACCACCAACAACCCCTAAGTTAATACCCTTTTGTGCATAACTTGTTGTAGTTTCCCCTGCACCTTTGTCAACAGGTGCACTAATTGTTGCACCACCATCTAAGACGTTGCCTGTAGCTGTTGCTGTTACCTCAGGTACGTCACCAATATTATTCGATGCAGTACCATCAGGGAGTGACAATGTAGCACCTTCTAGTTCTACAGATTTAGCTGTAGGATCAGCAACAGTATCTACAACACTCATAAATGGTGTACCACTAACCTTAACGCTCCAACCAACAAATGTTCCACGAAGATCACTAACACTTACATTAATACCACTATTTGAATTTAATGTAGTATTCGCTGCAGAAATTGCTTCTTTACCAAAATCAACTTTACTTGTGACATTTGTAATTGACAATGATGCACTATTAGGATCTGTTGGATCTATTCCGCCAGCTGTAAACGTGGCACTTGCCGTTGTATCTTTTGATGTAGCAGTATCTGCTGCAGATACCTTACTTATTGTTCCGAAACCTAATACCACACCACTAATCATTACTGTTGTTAATAAAGTTTTTTTCATCATTGTTTCCCCCATTTTTCGTATACACTCACTATAGTCGATATTTGACCTAAAAACGGTCAATATTTCATGGTTAAGTGTTTTCTTTTGACAGTCATAATTACTTAATTCTTATTTAGTTATTCTTTTCTATAAAATTATAATACCAAAATTATTTCATTTAAAACGACCAACATTTACGTGTTAGGTGTCATTTTTTGACGTTATTTTACTGGGACACTTGATAATGTCCAATTCAAGTCTGCTTTATAGGCAGTTGCTCTAAGCTTTGATGGATCTGCCTTTAACAAAATACCGGTTCCATCATCGTTAAACTCCTTTCCTGTATCATTTACACCATTACCTGATAAAACGGTTATGCCAGCATCATTAATGATTTGCTCTGTAGCATTGGCATCACTTTTAAAGACCAAAGCATCTGGATCATCAGTTAATCCTGTTGATTTTACAGTCAACACCCAGTTACCGGCATCCACAGCTGAAAGGTCCACATTAAGACCAATTAATGGTGTTAAATTGGTTTTTTCATTTGGTATTTTAATTTTATCTCCATAATTTAAATTATTAATGCTATTAATTTTTAACGTTTTAGTTGGTTTTTTAACATTAAGGATGAATTTTTTAACAGTCGCATTACCTTGATCATCCGTTGTTGTGACGGTTATTGTATGTTGTTTAACCGTCAAGTCGGTCATCTTAATCGTATTAGTATGATCTTTACCTAGCGTTTTACTATTATCGTACTCCTCCTTATATTGACTGGTGTGTGCTACATCACCATAAGAATCTGTAATTTGAGTTGTTAAGGTCGTTGCATGATCACTATTCACCGTGTAGCTCACTGGGTACTCAGTACTTGCGACATCAACTACTGGGATATCCGTATTAGTCGTACTGTCTAATTTATCGCCTGCAATTGCATCTACTTTAATCTTAGGATTTGGTATGGTTACAATGATAGTTCCCTTAGTTGGAAAACTAGTTCCCCCACCTATTACTCTTGTAGCTGTAAGCTCAACTTTATTTTCCCCAATTGCTAGATCAGAATTTTTAATTGTAACTGGTGCTTGCATGAGTGTTTCTATTGGATCATACGATGTTGGATGAAAAGGTGCGTAAATTGTTGCCGTACTATCTGGTTTGGTTACTTGCACATTGAATACGTAGTTATCTAAAGATACGGCAGGATAGTACCCAGGTGATCCTTCTGGTGTTCCTGAGCCATCAACGCTATTTCCATTACCCGCATCATCCTGACTATAAAATAGGTCAGCTAACGCTGCATCTGCAGGCATTATTGTTGATTCTTTGCTAAGTACATCGTCAATGCTAATCGTTTTTTTACTTCCACCCAGAAACATCCCTACAATCTCTGCATTTTTATAATCATCAAATAACGTACGTGTTGTGCTACTTTGTTTTTTAGCCTGTTCTACTTGTTTCTTTTCGTCTTTTTGACTATCTAGTTTTTCACTAGATAGTGTAGACGACGCTGATTCTGAACTTGTTGCATTTGTCGTATCAACTTCTGAATCTATTTTTTCATCAGATACACTACTACTTGAGCTACTAGAATCTGCCTTATTTGATTCTGTTGATTCACTTAATACATTTTCTAAAGTTTGCTCTTTTATAGTCGCAATACTTGAACTAGTTGCTTCTTCTTGTTCACTTGCTGATATAGTTTCATTCAACGCTGTTCCCCCGAACAACATCATCGCACACAAACTACCTATCACAATTCTATTTTTTGGTTTCATAATAATCCCCCAGGATTCTCTTTTTAGTTTATGTCGTTAACCAATTACCGTTATAATATCATCTATATTCGGTAGACAACATTCAACATTTGCGACCTAGATGTGTTTTTTTGACATTTTAATCATAATTATATTTACTTCTTATAGTATGTATCACAAAATTTGATTGTACTTTATTTCATTTTTCTTTATACTTAACCATAGCTATCACTGCACCAGTATCATAAAATATTTTATCCATATGGAGGCTATTATTTTGCTAGAATCAGAAAAAACATTACGTTGGTATAACGTTGCTTTAATTGCATTCGTTTCCGTTTGGGGACTTGCAAATGTCTTTAACAACTTTGCTAACCAAGGACTCACTGTTATTACATCTTGGATTTTAATCATGATTTTTTACTTTGTTCCTTATACTTTAATTGTTGGTCAATTAGGCTCAACATTTAAAGATGCCAGCGGTGGTGTGTCTTCATGGGTGAAAGAAACTTCAACCAAGAGACTTGCCTACTATGCAGCTTGGACTTATTGGGTCGTACATATTCCTTACCTAGCACAAAAACCACAAGGTATTTTAATTGCCTTTAGTTGGTTATTCAAAGGTAACGGAAATTTCGTTAATGAAACTTCTGCTATGACCGTTTCACTTATGGGCTTAGTCATTTTCATTTTCTTCTTATGGATTGCCTCAAAGGGACTTGCTACTTTAAGTCGAATTGGTAGTGTTGCCGGAACAGCAATGTTCGTTATGTCATTATTATTCATCTTGTTGGCAGTTTCAGCGCCATTCATGACGCATGCTAAAATTCAAACACCTGATATGGGTGCCATTAAATCATATCTACCTAACTTTAACTTCGCCTACTTCACAACGATTTCAATGTTAGTTTTCGCTGTTGGTGGTGCTGAAAAGATTTCTCCCTATGTTAATAAAACAAAAAACTCAGCTAAAGAATTTCCAAAAGGAATGTTAGCATTGGCCGCAATGGTTGCCATCTGTGCTATTTTAGGTTCGTTCGCTATGGGATTCTTATTTAACGGAACTAACATCCCTGATGATTTAATCACAAATGGTCCTTACGAAGGTTTCTTACGTCTTGGTAGTTTCTATCACGTAGGTAATTTATTCATGATTCTATACGCAATTGCCAATGCGATGGCTCAAATTTCAGCGCTTGCTTTCTCAATTGATGCACCATTAAAAATTCTTTTAGGTGATGCTGATCCAAACTTCATTCCTAAAAGCTTGTCAAAACTTAATAAAAAAGGAACTCCCGTTAATGGTTATGCCATGACTGGTGTTTTAGTTAGTATTTTAATTATCATTCCTGCAATCGGGATTGGTAACATGAACGCATTATACAAATGGTTATTGAACCTAAATGCGGTTGTCATGCCTATGCGTTATCTCTGGGTATTCTTCGCTTACATGCTATTAAACAAACAATTGAAGAATTTCAAAGCCGGTTACAAGTTTGTTAAGAATCCTGTCGTTGGTTACATTGTTGGTGCTTGGTGTTTCTTATTCACTGCATTCGCTTGTATCCTAGGAGTTGTTCCTAAATTAAACTACTCAGATAGCCCTTCTAACTACTTGTTCCAATTAACACTTAATATTGTCACACCACTTGTCTTAGTTGCATTAGGTTTAATCCTCCCTGCAATTGCACGTCGCGGTAACAAAAAAGCCCTATAAAATTAATCTTAACTAAAATCTTATATTCACAAATAAACCTTATGCCTAAAAGCATAAGGTTTATTTAATTTTATGGTTTTTAATTTTCATATTAGGTATACTAGAGCAGTTAAATAAAATTTTGGAAGGAATCTATTTGTATGAATATTATTGTTATGTTAAAAGTTATTATTTTGGGAGTTGTCGAAGGAATTACAGAATGGCTTCCTATTAGTTCAACGGGACATATGATTTTAGTTGACGAATTTTTACAACTAAAAGAAAATGCTGCTTTCATGGAAATGTTCTTCGTTGTTATCCAACTGGGCGCTATCCTAGCAGTTTGTGTGTTGTATTTCCATAAATTAAATCCTTTTTCTCCAAAAAAATCGCAATTAGAAAAAAGAGATACGTGGTCTCTATGGAGTAAAGTCATTGTAGCTGTACTTCCAGCTGCTGTGATTGGGTTAGTTGCTGATGACTGGTTAAATGCGAAATTATATAATTTCCCAGTTGTTGCCTTAATGTTAATTATTTATGGTGTTTTATTCATTATTATTGAAAACAAAAAAGCCGATGCTGTTCCTTCTATTACATCATTCAATCAAGTTACTTACAAAACAGCGTTACTAATCGGTGTTTTCCAAGTTCTTGCTTTAATTCCCGGAACATCACGTTCTGGTGCAACTATTTT
The DNA here is from genome assembly GCF_056781955.1 of Dellaglioa sp. CoH-57-MRSF-20. Next base: position 55,340 of record NZ_JBXAXV010000005.1, on the reverse strand, counting down.
AGGTGCCATTTTATTAGGGACTTCTCGATTCATTGCTGCTGAATTTTCATTTTTCTTATCAATTCCAGTTATGTTCGGTGCCAGTCTACTCAAATTAGTTAAATACTTCCATAATGGTTATAGCTTTACCGGTGATCAAACAGCCGTCTTATTACTTGGTTGTGTAGTCGCATTCTTAGTTTCAATTGTTGCAATCAAATTCTTGATGGGTTACATCAAGTCGAAAGATTTCAAACCATTTGGTTGGTACCGTATTATTTTAGGTGCCTTGCTACTCGTTTACTATTTCTTCATTAAATAATTAGACAAAAAAACGCCGATAATATCGGCGTTTTTTTATTTAGTTTTCTTGGCTGGTGCTTTTTTCTTAGTAGTTACTTTCTTTACAGCCGGTTTCTTTTTAGCGGGTACCTTTTTGGCCACGGGCTTTTTCTTGGCTGCCGCCTTTACAGTTGTCGTTTTTTTCTTTGTTGTCGCTTTTTTTGTAGCCGTCGTCTTTTTAACTGCTGGTTTCTTTTTAACAGCTGGTTTTTTCTTAGCTGGAGCTTTCTTTTTCTTTTCAACGACAACTGGTTCTTTTTCTTCAATAATAGGTGGATTTTCAAGGAAAGCTATCTTTTCAGCAATCATAGTTGTGCTTGTCATATTATGATCACTGGGGTTTTCTAAATAATTAGTCACAGATGTAATTTCATCGATTCTTAATTTAGATGCGTTCAGAATTGGTGACTCAACAATCAGATAGACATTAACTTCTGCTTCATCTGTTACTTCATTAAAGAAGCTGGGTAACTTTTTATAATATTTGTATGGTAAATTAAGGATATTTGCTTCAAGTGTAAAAATTGCGGTACCTTCAGGATATTCAATCATCAATTGAACTTCTACAAGCTTACCATCCCGTACATTGTTTTCTAAATCAGCATAACACTTAGCGAATAATTCTGGTACACCAATCGCTTGGACATCTTCTGGTGTGGCAGTATAAAAAATCTTTGTGTACGCCTCTAACTCAATAGCGGACATGAATTGTTCAACGGTCATTTTCATTAGTTATCTATCCTCCGTATTCTCTCTACATAGTCCATAATATCCTAGATGGCAATAATTGCAAAACATAAATAAAAAAAGGATAACTTTTGTTATCCTTTTTCACTAATACTACTTATTTAGTTGGTACATTACTCAAATTCCATTGCACTGAAGCATCATATTCTTCACTTCTAACCTCGCTAGGTTTAACACGCAATAGAATTCCCGTATCTTTTGCCCACGTTTTAGTTATCTGGTTAGGAGATGAGTTCCCACCCGCAATATCTATCGAATGGTCTTTTAAAGGTGTCCCAATATCTGTCGCTTTTTCTTTGTAAATTAATGCATCTTTTAGCACAGTGCCGCTGGCTCCAACAACATCAGTTCCAGTCAGCTTTAAATTCCATGTACCTGGTACCGATGCAACTACCTGTATACTTAATTCTTCTACAGGGCTATAGGTTGTTTCTTCGTTGGGTATTGGAATATCACTTTGTCCAAAATTTAATGCACCCGTTACCGATGCTATTTCTAAAACACCTGGATCATTAACAGTGATAATTTCTTGACCCGTTACTGAATTACCATATTGATCTTCAACACTTACCGTATAAGTATTTTTTCCAACGTTTAACTTATCTGCAGGCAGCACTTCAGCGTAGTCAATGCTACCCAACTTATTGAATAGCATTGATTTATCACTAAAGGCTTTACCATTCAGCATCGTTGTTATCGTAACGTTATCATTTTCCATTAGTGTATCTGTTTTAACGTTACTCGTAACTTTAATCGACTGACCACTATCAATTGTTTTATCAAGCAATCCTGAAAGTGTCATCTTCTGCTTTAATGCCTTAATGGTAAACGTAGCTAGCTGAGATCTTACTATCGTATTTTGACCATTAAATGTACTAATTGGACTTGTTACTTTGGTATCTGTAGCAACAATTTTAGCTGTCCCATTCATACTGATCGTTGCTGTATCATTACTTTTTGATAAGTTTTTATTTAGACTTGATGTAATGACACCATCTTTAGTTGTTGTATCAAATGTTTGCGTTGTTCCATCGGCGTATTTAATGATACCTTCTTTGTCTAACGTCACAGCATTAGGCGTTTTTAACGAAGCAACGATTTTTTTCCAATCTTGCTTTCCATCATTGTATTTCAAAGTTGTTTGAAGATTAAGTTTATCCCCGCTGTTAGCAATTCCTGATGCGGTAATGTCCTTATTGTTCTGGGTAGTATCTGTCACTTTTTGCGTCGCCGTAACAGAAACTAAATCAGATATTTCTTCAAACATCACTAAATTTGTTTCCCAGTTACCGCCTGTTGCGCCCGTAAATCCCCAAGTCACTTGACCATCAGTGCTCGCAAATTTACTTTTATCAATTGGAACTGTCTTTGCAAGACCACCACCTAATACATCACCCGTACCGGGGACTTTATCTCCAATAGTATAGGTCATTGAGCCGGCAGTTGTAGACGTTGATTTATAATCAATTGACACATGCCACCATCTTCCATTAGATAAGTCAGCGACAGCAAGTAGTCCATCATGAGTTAATTTATTATACTTACTTAAAAAACCATTTTGTTCATAAGTAGCCCTTTGATTAGGATAATTGCTTGCCAGATGATTGTCTTGGATAGTGTTTAAATTATCAAATCCGTTACCCTTGCTTGCCTCACTATTTTTATGTGTATCAAATTCTAACGCCCATGAATTTTTAATAGCTGTTCCTGCAACGGTAGATTCTGATCCACCTTTATCAACACCCCAAACACCTAATGATTCGCCTCCACCAGAAATAGCACTGAGACCACGGCTATCATTTTGTAAAACAAAAGCCATCCCATCACCAGAATTAGCACCCTGATTACCGAAATACATCCACATTGACATTTTATTATTTTTATTAAGATTAAATTTATTGTTTGCTGTAGACCAGGCAGATCCCACTTGGTTAGTTGCATCCGTAATTTTTATAATTGATTTATCTGCGTTATCTGCTGTTTCAGAAACAACATTACCACTAGCATCGAATGTTACAATTTTTGCATTATTTTGTGTTCCTGTTGTTCCAGGTGTCAAAAGTCCATTTGATACTAATGCGTCTGGTGCCGATGCCACTGCGTTAGAATAATCATCAGCATTAACACCTGTAGAGCTAAGCCCTAATGTCACTAACACACCTGTAAAAAGTACAGCTTTCAGCCGTAATATTGTCATAATCCTATCTCCCCCCGGACATTTGAATTTAACCGACAATTAAGTTTATTATTAATTATTTGGTACATTCGTTAGCGTCCAATCTAATTCAGAACTATAGGTTTCAGCTACTTTAATTTCACTTGGTTCAACATCCAATACAATTCCAGAATCTGCTGACCAACTTTTTTCAACCGTAGTTGCTTGACCTACTCCTGTAGACACTATTGTACCATACGTTGGAGAAAGCGGTAACGTGTTTTCCTGATTTGAATTACGAAACCCAATAGTTGAATGCTTTAAAGTACTTTTATCACTTGCTGCAGTTAGTGGTCCTGCAGTCACAGACAATGTCCAGTTTTTAGCTGCTGACGTTTCTAACTTAAGCATATAGCTTGAAGCACGGTTTAAAATACTTCTTTTCGCTGGTATTTTATTATTAAAATTAATTGAATCATCTGATGAAATACTCAACAATCCTACGACAACAGAGATTGTTTGGTTATTAGAAATGTTTCCTTCAGAATCAACCGAATAAATAGTTAACTCGTGCGTTCCAATGGCAAACTTAGTTGTATCTAGTGCTACACTATGATCTTGTGTCGAACCTGGTTTAGTATTTGTATATTTTTCTAATTCAACAGGTGTTCCAGTACTTCCTTCTTTATAGTACGTTGTTAACGCTGCACTATTATCAGCTACTTGGAAAATCAATGTATATGGCGCTACAACGGTTCCTTTATTATCATTTAAAGTTAAAACGGGTTTAATATTAATTTTTTGTGTATATTTTTGCGTCGTATTACCATCTGGATCTGTTACTTGAACATTATAAGAATATTCGCCAGTGGTTAGTTTGTCCTTTGGAATCGTTACGTTAAATGTACCATCCGTTGCGACATCACCCTTAATAGGTGTTGTATCCTCATTAAGTGTCACACTGGCCGTTGTTCCTTTAGCAAAAGTTCCACCTAAACTAGATTTTACCGTTCCACTAATCGTCGCATCCGTTCCATAATTAATATCAATATCTTTAAGGCCATCAATCGTTAAGGCTGTTTTTGGTGATGCTTTAATCGTATAGCTAATAGGATTAGAATCAATCATTGCATTGCTTCCGATGAATTGACCTGCTGAAACAGTCACTGGTGTATCCACTTCAACTGGCATTACTTCACCGATAAATGAAATATGTGAACTTTGTCCAGGTGTAGATAATTCAGGTATTTGCGCGCCGGATAACCCAGCAGGGTCACTTCCATAGATATTACTAGGAAATTTTCCTGTACCAAAATCGTTAGGTATTTCATACCCAGTCCATTTTATATTATTAGCCGGGTATTTTAAATATCCACCTATGCCTGTCCACGATTGTTTTCCACTATCGTAAGTTACGGTAGTGTTGAATTTTACTTTATCTCCAGCTTTTACTTCTCCATTAGCCGAGACATCCTTGTTATTTTGTGTAATATCCGTCATAGTTTGTACCGCAGTCGCATTAACAAGACCTGGTACAGTTTCAAACATAACTAAGTTATTTTCAAAAGAGTCACCCGTTGACCCTGTAAATCCCCAACGGATTTTACCCGTTGTAGAATTAAATTTCGATTTATCAATTGGAACACTTGCCGTCTGCCCTGTCTGACTTGTATCTTCAGTAGGATCCAAGTCTTCTGTTCCTGAAATTGGTTTTTTATCATCAATCGTATATGTCATTGACCCAGCACTCGCACTCACTGATTTATAATCAATTGTCACATGATGCCATGCCCGATTTGATAAGAACCCATTATAATTAATAAGGCCTAAATGATTTAGTTTAACTGAAGAAGAGATTGTATGATTATCCGTGTATGTTGCCTCAACAGCTGGATACCCACTACCAATATGGTTAGGTGCTAAACTAGGATCTAAATCAAATCCGTTTCCTGAACTATTACCATTATTCAAATGAGTATCAAATTCTAGCGCCCAACTATTTTGAATAGCGCCTCTAGCAGTATTATTGGGGGATCCCGTACCCACTGAATCGTCTCCCCAAACACCTAACGTTTCACCTGCTTTAGTTGCAATAGCAGCATTTCCTTTTGCATCATTTTGAAAAACAAGTGCCATCCCATCCCCAGCAGTATTCGTTTTGCTACCAAAATAAATCCACATAGAAGCTTTACTACTTGTATTAATATCAAATGAATTTTCGTCTGTTGACCAAATTGCTGCTTTTTGATTCTTAGCATCCGTAATTTTAACCATCGTTTTAGCAGCCAGATTAGTCGAATTAGGATCTTTATTGGTATCGGTTAATTCGACCATACCACTAGTTGCTACTACTCCAGCACCAGTACCCGTCTGGAATAAATTTGTCATTAAAATTGCTCGAGGTGCTGATGCTTTTGCAGAATCATAATCCGCATCTGCCTTGATACTTGTTACATTAACTAAAAAGAATAACCCAAAAGTTAGTAGTGTTAATTTTAATTTATTATTAATTTTCATGTTGGCCCCCACCTATTTTCCCCAAAGTTCATCTATAATAACTAATATGATAGCATGATACAGACAAAAAAAAACATCAAAAATAGAGGGTACCCCCACACTTTTTGATGTTATTTAAAAAATAAATGATTTTATTATTAATCTAAATTATCATTCATAAACTTAACGACTTTTTTAGTATATAATTCTGGATCCTTACTGAACGCTTTTCCGTGACCTGCGCCCTTCACAATCCACAATTCCTTCGTACCTGCTGAGGCTTTGTAGTTGTCATAAACCATTGCGCTAGGAACGAAATCATCCTTGTCGCCATGAATGAATAATGTTGGTAATTTATTTTTCTTTAATTGTTTAACAGAGTCAGCTTCTGCAAAAGAGTAGCCCGCACGTAACTGAGTTACCCAACTAGAAGTTGTTATTAATGGTTCTTTTGGTAAATTGAATTGGAGTTTCAATTGATAAGCTAACAAATCTTCAACATTTGTATAACCACAATCTTCAACAATTGCTTTAACTTGAGTTGGTAACTTTTCACCACTCATCATCATGACAGTAGCACCACCCATGCTAACTCCAAACAAGCCAATCTTTTGATCTGTTCCCTTTTCGGCAATTAATTTTTTGGTCCATTTAATGTAATCTAAGCGATCTTTCCATCCGAAACCAATATAATCGCCCTGACTTTTACCTTGGCCTCGATCATCTGGCGCTAAAACGTTATAGCCATTATCATGAAATAATTTTATATATGAAGCCATACTTTCTTTATTTTCCATGTAACCATGTGCCACAACAACTGTTTTTAAAGATTTAGTTGCCGCCGGTACATAGTCAGCAACTAATTTTAAATTTTCACCTGCTGATGTTTCTGTCCAGTTTTCTTTTTTAGTACTGGCCAACCATTTTTTTGCTTCAATTGTTCGCTTTGGTGTTCCTTTTGATGTTCCCGTTAATGTTTTTTCTGTATTTTGAATGGCATAGTGATAGAGATAGAAACTACCCCCTGTAATTGCAACCGCTAATAACACTAAAATACTGACAATCCAAATTATAATTTTCTTTTTCATTCAAAGAAACTCCTTTATCGTTTATGCCATTAACGTATTATAGCATTGTTTATTTTATAATTCACGTTTTAATTTAAAAAAATAACCACATTAGTTGGATAAACTAGTGTGGTTACTAAATAAATAACGGTTTATTTAATTTCTTTAACTTCTTTTAATACGTTTTGCATTACTTTTGCTTTTGTTTGTGCCTTGAAAATTGTTGTTGCTTGTTCTGCAATCTTAGCTTGATCAGCTTTCGAGATTGATGCATCTTTCATCATAGCATTTGTGACAGCTGCTTTAACAAAAGTAGCACCATCCGCAGCAAGTTTAGCTTTTCCTGCCTTTGTATTCATTTTAGCTGCTTCTACTTTAGCAATTTTAGGCATGGCCTTAGCTTGCTTAACCGTTAATGTTGTCCAACTCTTTTTAACGTAGAATGTATGCGTACGTTTTACTAAAGTTTTATCGTTATTAGCGATACCAAACATTAATCGATACCCATTACCTTTATAAGTCCAACGGGTTTCTTTAGTAACTAATTTGTTACTCTTAGCATTTTCAACAATCTTGCTAGTTGTATCGTCTGTCTTAGTTGCCTTTGTTTTCTTTTGTGATGCCGTATTTTTATAAATAACGACTTTTTCAGATCCATCTGTACCGATAGGCTGATATAGTAACATGTCCATCTCTTTAGAACTAGAAGCTAATTGTTCTGTCTTAGTTGTCGTTACTTTTTCCATTCCATAATGTGCACTGTAGTTAGCAACAATTAAGCCACCTGTAAGAATAATACAAAGTGCAAAAATGCCACCTAAAATGTAGCTCAGTACATTATTACGGATGAGGTTCCACGTAAGGAAGAATAAAATAATTGAAAGAATTAATAATAAAATAATCATTATTTATTACCTCCATTTTTTAAAACTTGTTGTTTTGATTTTAAGAAGAATGAAAATCCGAGCCCAACCACACAGAAAACGACTGCGATGATAAAGGCAGCATGATAACCACTTAATGTCGCATCAATAGCTTTTGTTTTGTAATCTAATGGTGCCGATTTAAGCATTGATTTAGCTGGTAATGCAGCTGTTGTTACATTTGTTAGAACGGAAATCATAACCGCTGTTACGATTGAACTTGCGATTTGACGAGCTGTATTATTAACAGCCGTTCCATGACCCATCAAGTTAGCTGGTAATGCATTCATCCCTGATGTTGTTGTTGGCATCATAACCATTGAAATCCCAAACATACGAACTGCATACATAATTGTGATGTATAAAGTTGGCGTATCTTTTGTTAAGAAAACGAATGGAATTGTACCAAGTGTTAATAAGAACATACCACCAGTTGCCAATTTCTTAGCACCATAAATATCGAATAATCGTCCCGTTATCGGACTCATAATCCCCATCATTAAAGCACCAGCCAATAAGGTTAATCCTGACTCAAATGCGCTATCTCCACGTACAATTTGGAGATACATTGGTAGAATCATTTCAACACCGATCATAGCCATGTTAACAATTGAACTTAAAACGGCTGCAATTGTGTATTCTTGGGAAGCAAAAACACGTAATTCCAAGAAAGGATTTTCCATTGTTAATTGACGCCATATGAATAAACCAATAAAAATAACACCCACAACAAGGAAACTAAGTACTGAGGTACTTCCCCAGCCGTTATCTCCAACTGTTGAGAATCCATAAAGTAAGCCACCAAATCCAATTGTTGATAAAATCAATGATAAGACATCAATTTTAGATTTGTGTGTTTTGATGACCGGTTTCATAAACCAGAAAGAAGCCACAAAAACAATTCCTACTAATGGAATAATCATACCAAAAAGATCACGCCATGAAGCATTATCAATAACCCAACCTGAAAGTGTAGGTCCAATTGCAGGAGCTAGTCCGATAACTAAACCGGCAAGTCCCATTGAAGCACCACGTTTTTCGGGTGGGAAAATTGAAAGCATAATCGTTTGTAATAAAGGCATTGTTACCCCAACACCGACTGCTTGAACTAAGCGAGCTGTTAACAATACCCCAAAATTAGGTGCGATAAATGCTAAAACTGTTCCTAATTCAAAGATACCAATAGCACCTATGTATAACCATTTGGTATTTACACGACTACTTAACCATGCACTAACTGGAATTAAAATCCCGTTGACTAACATAAATCCTGTTGTTAACCATTGAACAGTTGACGTTGTTACGTCAAATTCATCCATTAATGTTGGAAATGCAGTTGCTAAAATTGTTTGATTCAAAACCGTACAAAATGTCCCTACTAATAAAATTGCAATTAGCATGGGGCGATTATATGGTTTACCCTTTGCATCTAATCCATCCATACTTAAAACCTTCTTTTTCTTTAATTTATCTTCGAAGACTAATATAAGACTATCTCGCTTTAATGTCAAGTAAGTTGACAAACGTTTTAATATATATATAATCAGTATAGTAAACATCACAATGAGATTGTTAGATAAATTTTTATTTAGGAGGTATATTCGTTTGGCAGATATGGACGATATTGCAAACATTAAAGATTATGCAAAAAGAATGGCCGTTATTATGAAGAATGATACATTTTCAATCGGAATCGGTGAAATTGCCGAAACAACTGGGCTCACTCAGAGTCAAATTCGTTATTGGGAACAAAAAGGCTTTATTGATTCTATTAATACTAATAAAAATCAGAATAGAAAATATTCTTACCATACCTTATCAATTATTCGATTAATTAAATCTTACTTAGACTCTGGATTTACACTTAAAACAGCTGCCGCTAAAGCAAATGCCCATAAAGAAATGGGTAAAATGGTTCGTCAGATATTTACGGATCGTTTCGTTGGCGTGGAAGAAATCGATGGTTTACCCTGTATTAATCTCGGTTTCTTTGATAAAGAAGAAACTCAAACGTTATACATTGTCATTCATGATGACTCAACTGAAATAAAAGTTGTTCCGGTAAAATAAAGAAGCTTTCAATACTTGTTTGTAGACAAGTATTGAAAGCTTCTTTATTATCATATCTATTTTAGACCCATAATCCCCCATGCAATCATGCCAATGAGTGCAAAAATAATCCAGTAATAGCGAGCTAGGAATTCCCACCCATTATTAATCGGTTTATATTGCCACTCACGCCATCTATGATTTTCGTGCCAATCTTTATCTGATTCATCTTCTTCTATAAATCGTTTAATTCTAGTTTTAAACTCTGACGTTTTTTTCACTGGCATCGCCACCAAAAAGTAATATTTCTACAGGGACGTCTAAAATTTTGGCTACCGATTCAATTTTTCCCAAATCAGGTTCAGCTTCTCCTGTTTCCCATTTTGATACAGCTTGTCTTGATACAAACAATTGATTTGCCAATTCTTCTTGTGACATTTTTTTCTCTTTACGTATTTTAACGAGTTGTTCCGCAAATATAATTTTCATCCCTATAACCTTCTTTCCTCTATTTAACATCTCAAATATTAGCATACAGCAAGGGGTGCAACAGGCAACCGCTAGTTGAAAGGGCCGCAACTAAAAATAGCATGCGGCAAATTAAATTTGCAACACACTATTTGTCTAGATTTAGTTTTGTTTTTTAATCAACTAACCGCTCAGGCATCATATCTTTTAAAAATTCAACAGCACCATCGCTAACCATTAATTTTTCCCGATCATTTTTAGCTAAGGTTCTTTTTATAGTTTCTTCTTGTCCATTCAATAACTTTGATGTCCACTTAGGATCAATTAAGAGTGAACGACCAACGGCTACTAAATCAGCGTTAGCCAAAACACCATTAACATCTTCCCGAGTCCGAACATCTCCTACCCCGATTAATGGAACACGACCATTTATCTTTTCTTGGACATAATCCATTCTTGATTTTTCATTGAAATTTATATTTCTCGAAACACTATTATACTTACCTAATGAGATATGTAGATAATCTAATTTTTTATCAGCAAGTTTATCAATCAAAATCATTGAATCTTCCATACTAATACCTGGCTTTTCATATTCTTCAGGCGAAAAGCGGTAACCAACAATAAAATCTTTTACACCTGATTGATCAACACTCTCAATAACACCATCAACTACATCATTAATGAATTTAAATCGCTTATCAAGCGTGCCACCCCAAGCATCATGACGTCTATTTGAGTGTGGTGAAAAAAATTGTTGTAGTAAATACGTATTCGCACCATGCAGTTCAACGCCATCAAATCCCGCTTTAATTGCTCGTTTTGTTGCTGATTTAAAGGATTCAATCAACTCTAAAATTTCAGTTTCTGACAATGCTTTAGGAATTTCTGCGTCTGGTCTTTCTGCCGCAACAGCACTGGCTGAAACTGGTAATTGTCCTCTAAGTACCGTTGAATTTGTCATACGACCCGCATGGAAAATTTGTAAAATAGCTTTAGTCCCATTCTTTTTGATTGCCGATGCCAATCTCGTTAGCCCGGGAATAAACTTATCATCATAGATGGCAAGTGAGCCTTCCCAACCTTTTCCATTTGCTTGGACACTGGTAGCTGCCGTAATAACAGCCCCAACTTCGCCTGAATGTAGTGCATAATAATCTGATTCATCATGTGTAACAACTTCATCATAGTAGCTCATCTTAACGGTCATTGGCGCCATTAAGATTCTATTTTTCAATTCCAATCCCCGCCTGAATCTAAAGGTATCCGTCATCTTTTTTGTCATCGTTATTCTCCCATTCAGTCGTTAGTTTTATTTAAATTAGTCATACCATACTACTCAAAATTATGTTGCTAGATTAAATGATGCGCTCATTGTCTCACTTACAAAGAAATCTCTCAATGATGATAAATCTTAATTTTTTCTATTATTCAAACTCAATTATTATGATTCCTTCATCAGATAGGTATAATAAAATTAAAATACATGCTATTTAAGGAGCAAACCATTATGAAATTCAGACAATTAATTTATACAGTAACTCTTACAACATTAGCTGTCTTGAGTCTAGGATCTGTTGCCTCTGCTGCAACTAATGATTCAAGCTCAGCTTCATCAACATCGGGCACAACAACTGACTGGTCAAATCCAGTTGTCACATTAGGAACAAGTTTAACAGATTCACAAAAATCAGGAACACTTTCAACTTTAACAGCTAGCTTAAACGGTAGTTCTTCATATTCGACATTACCCGTAAATGGCGCAACTTTAGTTAAATATCTCAATAGTTCTGGTGGCTCATTTACATCAACTTCAGGTGTCTGGTCATCTGCTATGGTTCAAAAAACGAGCAGTGGTTCTGGTATCAACGTTGAAATTTTAGACTACAATGGTAAAAATAACATCACCACAATTACAGAAAACCAATATAAAAACGCCGCATTAACAGCTGGTGTAACTGATGCCAATATCTATGTCACTTCTGCTACACCAATAGATGGATCAGGTGCTTTAGCTGGTGTTTATGCAGCCTTCGCTACAAACGGGGACGCTCTAAATACAAAACAAGTCACTGCCGCACAAAATGAAATGTCGACTTTAAGTGACATTACACAAGCCAATAAAAGCAAAGATGGGTATACTGATTCACAATTGAATAACGCTGTAGCCGGTGCTAAAAATGATATGGCTAAAGAAGGTAGTTCTATTACAAATAATCAAATTACTACTATTGTAAATAACCAAATCACAAATAATAACTTAACAAATGTCATTACTGATAATCAAAAACAAGATATTATTGCCGTGTTAATCAAGATTCGTGATTCAGGTGCTTTAGATTCATCAAATTTCAAATCACAAGCAAGTAAAGTTGCAACAAATATTCAAGATGGTGCTAAAGATATTTTCAGCAAATTAGACACAGCTGAAAATCGAAACTTCCTACAAAAAATTTGGGACGCAATTGTTTCATTTTTTAACGCTATCTGGTCAGCTATTAGTTCTTGGATTTCATAAATAAAACTAACCATATAGGTTTTAAGAAGAACTTACAGTTTTAGACTAAAAATCTTACTGTAGGTTTTTTTAGTTAACTAATCAAACGGAGGCATGATACTATCACGAAGAAAAAAATATTAAGTGTCATTTTCATCCTATTAATAGTAAGTGCCGCATGTACCTTTTACGCATTTAAAATAGAGCCTTACCGCGTTGTCGTTAAAAATATTGCTTTAAATAAGGCAGATACTACTAAAAAGAAACTTAAAATTGTGCAAATTAGTGATGTCGAAATAGCAGATGATTATACACCTGAAAATTTCGGAAAAATTGTTAATAAAATCAATCAAGAAAAACCAGATTTGGTCTTATTTACAGGTGATTTATTCAGCAATTACAATCAATACCATCCCGTAACAGCTATTGTTCAAAAACTAAGTGAAATTAAATCAACCTATGGAAAATACGCAGTATATGGAAATAAAGATTACGGTGGCGGTGCAGCCAGAGTTTACACTACTGTAATGAATCAAGGTGGTTTTACTGTCCTTAAAAATAGTTCAACGACTATCAATGTAGGTGGAAATTCATCCATTTGGTTGGGTGGTGTAGATGACTCTCAATTAGGTATCCCCGATGTCCAAACGACAGTAGCTCCTGATAAATCCAATTCAACGTACCATATTTTAATGGCTCATGAACCTAGTTTGTCAAATGGTTCATTTAATACCGTCGATTTAATTTTAAGTGGTCACACACATGGTGGCCAAATTCGTATTCCTTTCACTAATAAAGGATTATTATCTGATCATGACGGAGATGGTGGCTACTCTAGTGGCCTTTATACACTAAAGAACAATACAAAATTATATGTTAATAGTGGTATTGGAACATCTCGAATCTCAGCTCGATTCCTAGTACCTCCACAGATTGCAGTATTTGACTTGTATCTTTAGTAATAGTCATTTTAAGCTACTCATAATTATTGGACAAAAAAAGTGTATCGTCAAAAATTAATTGACGATACACTTTTTTTAAACATTTTTACGTTTGAAAACAAAATAACCTAAAAATAAAAATAGTGCCGTATAAGCTAGATTACCTATAATCAATTCGTTATTCGTTAATTGAGTTAGTTTTTCAAACTCCTGTCCGTCTGCCCACTGATTACTTAAATTCATCATATTAAGTGGATTCCATTTAATCCAATCCCATTTAGCAATAGCTAACATTTGGATTCCTGATAAAATAGATGTTAAGAAATAAAAAACAATACCAGCTGCAATCGAAGCACCTGAACTACTAAAGATACTAGCCAATAATAATACCAAACTTAAAATCAACCAGGTACTAATAAAATTCCCCACTAACGTTGTTATTAAAGACATAACAATCGTTTGGTTATCTATTTTATCTGACAAGGATACCATTGGTAAAAGCACTAATTTAGCTATAATTGAAGCCACGAATATTAAAACATTCAAATAAATCGAATAGATTAATATTGTAAGCCATTTACTAGCTAAAACAGCTCCACGTGAATATTTCCGATAAAGCAAATCCTTAATTGTACCAAACTGTGTTTCCATAGCAATAATAACACTTGCTGACGCAATTAAAATGAAAATAATTAATTGAATAGATCCAAATCCACTTTGTACCATGCTTGCTGGATCGAAAATCGAACTATATATTTTTGTTAAAAGTGCTACCCCAAAAATAAAAACAAGTAATATCGCTGATATAATCGCTGTAGATTTCTTTTTACCTAACTTAAATAATTCTTGTTTAACTAAAGTTAACATTAAGCCTTACCTCCGTCATTACTATCTAATAAATTCAATAGTGATTCTTCCATATCATGTTCTTGATGACGTACATCATTTATTTGAATTTTATTATCGTAGAGCACTTGGATAATATTTGCTAAAGTATCTTGTTCGTCTACCTTTACTTTAACTGTTTGATCAACTGCCAATTCATAATTAGCGGCCTTTAAAAGAACTTTAGCTTGCTCGTTTGACGTCGTCTCTAGTAAAACATATCGCTTACTACTATCACTTAATTCAGTAGTAGACATTGCTTTCATTATTTTACCTTCATTTAAAATAATAAAGTGATCAACAATTTTCTCTAATTCACCTAAAATATGACTTGAAATCAAGAACGCTGTCCCGCGTTTAGATAACTTTAAAACAAGTTCGCGGACATCACGTGTTGCTTGAGGATCTAATCCGTTCATAGGTTCATCTAAAATAATTAATCTTGGTCTATTTAATAAAGCTAATGCAATTCCTAATTTTTGCTTCATTCCTAATGAATATGATTTAGCTTTACGATTAATGTAATCTGTCATATGCAAATCAGCAACAATTTCATCTAATTCTTCTTTGGTATTGATTTCAGAGAATAATTTTAAATGATCATAGCCACTTAAAAATGGATAGATACCAGGATATTCAATTAAGGCACCAACTTCTTCTAACCCTTGATGGCTAGTTGTTGATACAATTTTACCGTCAATTGTTATTTCTCCAGTTTGGTAATTTGATAATCCAAGAATTGATTTCATGATGGTTGTTTTACCAGCGCCATTAGCACCAACAAGCCCAACAATCTCACCTTCTGCGATTGTAAAATTAATACCTTTGAGGACTACCTTTTTACCGAAACTTTTAGTTAAATTGTTTATTGTTAACATTTCTTTCAAATTGAATCCCTCCCAATAATTGCTTTTACATTCCTATAAACAGTAGTTTAGCACAATTCCCTTTTATTACATACTAACAAGTCTGTAAGGTCAAAATGGCTACCTATTCTTAGAGAAATAGGTAGCCATTTTACTTTTATTTTTTATTTTTCGAAAAAATACGTTGCAATTTTTGACTAATATTTTGTGGACGATAAATAACAATATAAGCAACAATGACTGTAATACAGCCGCTTATCAAGCCATATCCTATTTTTTCCCCAATTGTATCATAATTAACTACAGCCATTAAAATAGCTATATAAGCCGTTGTAAAAATGAGTAGTGGTAGTTTTAAATAATCGAATTGTAAATAAGGACTATCCTGTTCTAATGATAATTTGTTGAAATAATGAACTGCCATCACTATCATCAATAACCCAGCAATCAAGTATATAAATCCTAGTACAAGATAATAAGTATTAGACATGTCTTGCGTTTGATCAAAAATGAATCCTTCAAAGTAAGCAAACCATATCAAGGCCGAGCCAGTGAATCCCAACGCAGTGACGACAGATGCTACAACCCGACGAACTAAAACACCTACCACAAGGCCAACACTGTATAGCGCAATCAATTGACTACTATCTAAGAATAAATGTATCATTCTATCTGATATAAAATTTGGATTACTTACTGAGATAGCTACATCAGCAACAAATGTTGTTATAATTGAACCTACAATAAAAGTAAGTAAGGCAGGTAGTAACATTAGACCAATTTTTTTTAAGAAAATGCGTTTTCTAGAAAATGAGCTTGAAAATATAAATTCATTAAATTTAGTTTGCATATCATACATATTAGTAAATATCCCTAATAAGATAGCACCCAGACTAAAAATAACTAGTGCTGTTTTTGCATTTTGAAATGTACCATCATGAATACTTACATCTTTTATTTTAATATTATTTTTTTCATATGTTGCTCTGCTAACTGAACCTATTTTACGATGATCCGCTTTTGCCGAATCTTTTTCACTTTGAACAAACTCTGTATAAGTAAGATTGGCCGCGTCTATTCCCGTAGTGTCAACCGAATTATGTAGTGTAAACCCCATAACAACCACAATAAGTGCAACAAGTGATAAAACAATCCACTTATATCTCTGCCAAATAATCTGATTCAATCTTCTATTAACTGTCACTACTTCCCACCTCCGGTATTTTCTTTAGCCGAAAGACTTGCTCGGAATAAATCTTCCAACGTTAACGGTAATTCTTCGAATAATGCCGGATCTTCAGCTTCAATTTGAGCTTCAATTTCATCTGAATAGTGTTCAAATAAAACAGTGACGACACGACCTTGAATACTCATTGCTCGGCTATTTTCTTTAATGAAAGCTGGAATTTCTTTTGATTTAAACACCAATTGAACTTTTCGTGATTCTGAACGCGTGTCTTCCAAACGATAATCACTCACAATATGTCCATCTTTTAAAACCATTGCGCGATCGATTAATCGATCTAATTCTTCTAAATTATGTGAAGAAATAAGTACACTTCGCTGGTCTTCAGCAACGGCATCAATAATAATTTGGAAAACTTGTTTACGGACAATTACATCTAACCCGTCCAGTGGTTCATCTAAAATAACATATGGTGCACCAGTGGAAAAGGCCAAAATAATATTAAATAATCCTTGCATCCCTTTAGAAAATTGACGATATTTTGTTTGTTTAGGTAGGTTGTATTCTGTGACCCAATTATCATATTTTTGACGATCAAACGTTTGATAAGCGAGTTCATAGAATTCGACAATCTTATCTATTGTGTAGCTGTCTAAAAAATTATTCTGTGTATCTAAATAAAAGAGTTTTTCCTTCAATGATGAATCTTCTTTCATCCATTGATCATCAATTAAAATATCACCTTGATCTGGTATGTATTGGCCTGAAATTGATCTGAATAAGGTTGTTTTACCAACTCCATTACGACCAATTAGACCCACTATTTCCCCTGGGACTAAAGACATATTAATATCATTAAGTATCTCTTTGTCACTAATTTTCTCTGATAAACCTTTAATTTCAAATCCCATTCTTAGTCCTCCTTTTCAAAATACGACTTAACCCAACCCTGAATCTCATCTTCTTGGACACCGAGATAGGTCACTTCTTTAATCGTATCTAACAATGCCTCACGATTTTTTTGGATTTGTCGTTCATCGCGATTGCTCTCATTATTGGCTTTGACATATGTCCCTCGACCTTTAACTGTCACGATTACATCCTGTGATTCTAAAACTTTATACGCTTTACTAACCGTATTTGGATTCATTTCATGAATTTTAGCCATTTCTCTAACTGACGGCAACTTGTCTTCTGTCTGCAAAATTCCTTTAAAAATATCTTCTTTTATACCTGATATCAATTGTTCATAAAACGGTTTACTACTCGTCTTATTAATTTGCAATTATCTCACCTCATCCATGTGTACTATAATACATAGTACACATATTAAATACAACCCTTTTAGACATAAAAAAAGAGATAATAACAAATTGTTATTATCTCTTTCAATTACATTTATTAAACTGTAGCGTTCACAAAGGCTTGGAATAAACCTTCTGGACGTTGTGGTCTTGATAAAAATTCTGGATGGTATTGAGCTGCCACAAAGAATTTATTTTCAGGAATTTCAACAACTTCAACTAAACGATTATCTGGAGATGTTCCAGCAAAAACCAATCCTTTATCAGCAAGTTGTTCACGGTATTCGTTATTAAATTCATAACGATGACGGTGACGTTCTTGGATAACTTCTTGATTATCATAAGCTGCAGCTGCTACCGTTCCTGGTTTTAATTTACATGGATATAAACCAAGACGTTGTGTTCCACCCATATCTTCAACATCTTCTTGATCTGTCATCAAGTCGATAATGTTATGTGGTGTTTCTGGAACAGCTTCAGTTGAATGTGCGCCTTGGAGCCCAACAACGTTACGTGCAAATTCAATACATGCCATTTGCATACCAAGACAAACACCTAAGAATGGAACATTATTTTCACGCGCATATTGAATTGAAAGAATCATCCCTTCAAGTCCACGATTACCGAATCCTCCTGGAACGATGATTCCATCAGCATCTTGCAACGTTTCAACAATATTACTTTCATCTAATTTTTCTGCATCAACCATTGTGATTTTAACATCAGCATCAACAGTGTATCCAGCATGTTTCAATGCTTCGGCAACAGAAATATAAGCATCTGGCAATTTAACATATTTACCAACCAACGCAATATTGATTGTTTTCTTCAAATTTAAAACTTGTGTTTCAAGTTTTTGCCATTCAGTCATATCTGCTTCTGGTGTTGTTAATTTCAAATGATCAACAACGATTTGGTCCATTTTTTGTTTTTGTAACGCTAAAGGAATCGTATATAATGTATCAACATCCATTGATTCAATAACGGCTTCTGGTTCAACATCACAGAAATTAGCTAATTTATTACGCATATCTTGCGAGATATGTTCTTCAGTCCGAACAACCAACATATCTGGTTGAATACCCAATCCGCGTAATTCTTTAACACTATGTTGTGTAGGTTTCGTTTTCATTTCACCTGCAGCTTTTAGGTAAGGAATCAATGTTGTATGAATATAAATAACATTATCTGAACCGACATCAGCTTTCATTTGACGTAATGCTTCAAGGAAAGGCAATGATTCAATATCACCAACAGTTCCACCTATTTCAGTAATTACAACATCAGAATCCGTTGTTGTTCCAGCACGCATAATTTTTTCTTTAATTGTATTTGTAATATGTGGTATAACTTGAACTGTGGCACCCAAATAATCACCACGACGTTCTTTTTGTAAAACTTCTGAATAAATTTTACCAGTCGTTACGTTTGAATATTGATTTAAGTTAATATCAATAAAACGTTCATAATGACCAAGATCTAAATCAGTCTCTGTACCATCATCAGTTACGAAAACTTC
This sequence comes from Dellaglioa sp. CoH-57-MRSF-20, assembly GCF_056781955.1. The sequence continues at coordinate 35,916 of NZ_JBXAXV010000005.1, read as the reverse complement.
CCCATGTTGATAGGGACTCATTGTTCCTGGATCCACATTGATATAAGGATCAAACTTTTGAATAGTAACTTTCAAGCCTCTATTCTTTAATAAACGGCCAAGAGATGCTGCAACAATCCCTTTACCAATTGACGAAACAACGCCACCTGTAACAAATATATATTTGGTCATTATAAATCTCCTTTGGGTTAATTTTTGTGGGGATTCTGTGTTTGTGGCCTGATAGTTATTGTTCATTATGTCTATAAAAAACAACAAGCCCCCTAAGCCGAGTAGAATAATCTAATCAGTGTAGGGAGCTTGTATCAACCGTGCGTTTGTCCTCGCAAGAAATACCTGCGAGGCGCCCAAAAAATATATTACAGGGTTTTGACGAAATCGTCAAGTCCTTTTAATTATTTTCCTCGTCGTCTTCTGCATCTTCATCGGATATTTCAGATAATTGATCTTCAATACCTTCTGGTAATTCTTCTTCATCATCAGAATTACTATCAGCTATTTCATCTAAATCTTTATCATAACCTTTAATTTCTGTATCTTCATCATCATCTTCGTCGTCATCTTCATAAGTTGCATCTAAATCGTCGTCCTCAGGATCATCATCATTGTAATCAATAACGTCATCATCATCAGCGGCATCTGCTAAGAAAGCATTAACTTTCTTACGTTTTTTACGTTTAGGACGATCTTCATCGTCTTCATCTTCTACATGAGCAACAGCTTCATCGATTGAATCGAAGGGATACCATGAACGTAATCCCCATAAGTTCTCTCCAAGTGAAATGAAGCTACCATCAGCATTTAAATCTGTGTAAAATTGTGATAAGCGATCTCTCACTTCTAAATCATTTTTACCAAGATATGTTTGGATTTCATTAGTTAAGTCAGCAAAACCCATGACGTCACCATGTTGCGATAAGATTGCGTGAGCAACCTCGATCATTGATAACTCGTCTTTGTTTTGGCCATCGAATTGTTTAAGCTCCAACTAGCACACGTCCTTTCCAAAAGTCTACTCTTAATCATACATTTTTATGCCGTAAATTGCAATCGTATATTATAGTCTCCCAACAATTCACCGCTTGTTGTTAAGCGATAATCAATATCAAGTGATCCCGAAATTGGTTGGCTATTTAACTGACTTTTTAATTGCGTTGTTTCAATTTCAATTGGAATACGACCATACGCTGTTTTATAAACCCCATTAATTTTTTTTTGCGCTAAAAAAATTAATTTTGTGCGTATATCATCTGTTTCTCGAGTTAATTGAATTTCACCATCATCTTGCAATTTAAAGGTAACTGGATTTTTTTTACCAGACTCTGCGTCTTCTTCTTTATATCTGATATACATCCCATCGCCTAAACGAACGAGTTGTCCCGTTGTTTCGATGACATAGCGTTCAACTTCGCCTTCTTGTGTTTTAATTGTTTCCAAATGGATCGCAATTTGTTTATCTAACGTGATTGCCATACAACTTAATTCCTCCATTCACCTTATCGTTTCACTGTATTATAACTTAGATTTAAATGAATGTCGTTACCTATAATCATCATTATGTCATGACTAAATTACGAATGTTCGTTATAATAGAAGTATTACGAACTTATTTACTATCTAAATTTTCGAGGAGGGATTCTATTGCTCGAACAATCGCCGTTACTTGCTAGAGAAAAAGTGTTACGTGATCCTATTCACGATTACATTTATGTGCAACATCAAGTTATTTTAGATTTAATTAATACTAAAGAATTCCAACGTTTACGCCGAATTAAACAGCTCGGTACAACTTCATTAACTTTTCATGGAGCGGAACATTCACGTTTCACCCATTCCGTGGGTGTTTATGAAATCACACGTCGAATCTGCGATAATTTCCAACGAAATTATCCAAGCAAAGAAGCTGGCGACGGTTTATGGGACGACTCCGAAAAATTAGTGGCGTTATGCGCTGCTCTTTTACACGATATCGGCCATGGTCCATACTCACATACTTTCGAGCACATTTTCAAAACGGACCACGAAGCTATCACTGCTCAAATTTTAACTGATCCATCAACTGAGATTAATCAAGTTTTAGCAAAAGTTTCTGCTGATTTCCCAGAAAAAGTGGCAAGTGTTATTCAAAAAACGTACCCTAATCCACAAGTTGTCCAATTGATTTCGAGTCAAATAGACGCTGATCGAATGGATTACTTATTACGTGATTCTTACTACACTGGTACAAATTATGGTACATTTGACTTAACTCGGATTTTACGTGTGATGCGTCCTTATAAAGGCGGGATTGCATTTGATATCAATGGGATGCATGCCGTTGAAGATTATATTGTCAGCCGATTCCAAATGTACGTCCAAGTTTATTTCCATCCTATTTCTAGATCAATGGAAGTTATTTTAAGTCATTTATTAAATCGGGCTAAATACCTATACGAAAATAATCGCTTAAGTGCCGAGGATTCACCAAAATTATTGATTCCACTTTTTAAAAATGAATTTTCATTAGATGATTATTTACAATTAGATGACGGTGTTTTAACCACTTACTTCACGGAATGGCGTCAAAATACTGATAATATCTTAAGTGACTTAGCTGTCCGTTTCCTGGATCGCAAACCATTTAAATCAATCAAATTTGATGAAGAGACTGTTGATTTATTACCTACTCTAGAACGTCTTATTGAATCAGCTGGCTTTCAACCTGACTACTATACGGCAGAAAATGACAGTTACGACTTACCTTATGATGCCTATGATCCAACCAAAGATAAGCCGCGCACCCAAATCGAATTAGCTCAAGAAGATGGTTCACTTGTTGAATTATCTAGCGTCAGTGACCTCGTTGCTTCTATTACTGGTAAAGTATCAGGCGACCGTCGTTTCTTCTTCCCAAGAGAATTAGTAAAATCAGAGAACGATTTATTCACTGACATTTATACACAATTTAGAACTTATCTTAATAATGATACTTTAATCAACCCAAAGGAGAATACACAACATGACAATTAAATTAATCGCAATCGATATTGACGGTACTCTCGTTAATGATAAAAAAGAAATCGCCCCAGAAACTATTACTACTATTAAAGCTGCTAAAGCTGCTGGCATCAAAGTTGTCCTTTGTACCGGACGTCCTTTAACAGGCGTTACAAAATACTTAGAAAAACTCGGTTTAACATCAGATGATGATTTTGTTATTACTTTTAACGGTGCTTTAGTTCAAGTTTCAGGCTCTGGTGAAGTTTTAATTCATCATACGTTAGATATTAATGATTACAACATAATCGAAGAAACAAGTCGTGAATTAAACGTCCATGTTCATGCTGAAGATCAAGCATTAATGTATACACCTAATGCTGATATCAGTGAATATTCTGTGGCAGAGTCATTCTTAGTTCAAATGCCTATTCGTTTCCGAAAACCTGAAGAAATGGACAAGAATATCGTCATTTCGAAAATGATGTATATTGATTATCCTGAAGTTATTACACGTGTCGTTAAGGAATTACCCGCAAAAATTACCGATAATTATTACTACGTTCAAAGTGAACCTTACTTTTTAGAACTCCTAAACAAAAATGCCAGCAAGGGAAATGCCGTTATGTCCTTGGCTGATAAATTAGGTTTCACCAAAGACGAGGTTATGGCACTTGGTGATCAAGGTAATGATTTATCAATGATCCAAGCAGCAGGTCTAGGTGTTGCCATGGGTAACGCCATTCAAGAAGTTAAAGATAATGCTCAAGCAGTAACTGCTACTAACGTTGAGTTAGGTGTTGCTAAAGCAATCCAAAAATATGCATTAGCTGATTAAATAAATTAAAAACGGACCTAACTTTGAATAATCAAAGTTAGGTCCGTTTTTTTGGCGAATTATCTTCTAAACAACAATCGCATAAATTCTCTAAAAGATAACTTTGATTGCTTAAATTGTTTATATAATGATCCAGCATTTTCTGCAAATCCACCATCTACAAAGTATGCTCCTACAGCAAAACACAAAACGATGATAATACCCAAAAAAATATTCATGACATCATCTCCCTAGTTTAAATAGTCACTAATACAGCAATCAAAATCAATAATGCACCAACAATAAAACAACTACGCATCAATGGTGATATTTTAAGCGGACGATTTTTTTTACTTCCTACACTTTTAACATCAATTTTACGTTCATTATAATCTTCTTTAGATTCACCTTTATCTCGTCGTTTAAACCAGCCAGCGAATAGTTGTGCTTGGCTCAAAATTAATATAATGCCGACTAGAATTAATATAATGCCAATATAAAAATATACATTAGATAAAGAAAAACTATCCCCTCCAACACGGATCCAGATAATCGCAGTAATGATTGCCAGTACACTTAATAAAAATGTGACATTCCTTTTAGCCTGTTTCATGATAGTTAGTTCCTCGCTCGCTTTTAATTTGTGCTTTGATTATATCATTCAAACCTATTAACTCACAATTTTCAGTTCACTTATCCTATAAAATCCGTTATACTTTAAGATACAGTTAACCAAATTAAAGGAGACTCATCAAACATGTTAAAAGAATTTAGAGATTTTATCACTCGCGGAAATGTGATGGATTTGGCAGTCGCTGTTATTATTGGTGGTGCATTTACAACAATCGTTAAGTCTTTCACAACTAACATCATTGGTCCTATCATTGCACTTGTCGTCGGTAAAGTTGACTTGTCAGGGATCGTTCTCACAATTGGTGATACAACTTTCAAAATCGGACAATTTTTAGACGATGTCATTAACTTTATAATCGTAGCCTTTGTTATCTTTATGTTGCTTAAAGGAATCACAGCACTTAGAAATGCAACAAGTAGATCTAATGATAAGGAAGAAGAATCTTCAGAAACGACATTAACACCTACAGAAGAATATTTAAAAGATATCCGTAACTTACTAGCTGAAAGAGATAGTGACTTACCTCGAGAAGCATCAAAAAAAATTGAAGAAAAAATTGCAAAAGAAGACTAAATAATAATTAATAAAAACTTGATTCTGATTTTTAATCGGAATCAAGTTTTTTTATTTTACTTATATTTTATCTTTTTTACATCACATTTTCTTCACAACTACTTGTTATGATAACTTCATACCTTAATTAATAACTTTTAAATTTTAATTTATTTCCCCGAATAAATTAATTTAACTCATAACTAATTTCTCCCCTGAAATTAATTATCTCTACTCCCTTTTTCCGTCAGTCTCCCCGGACTGACGGTTTTTTTATACCCTTAAAATTAAAGTGTATCGACTATAAAATCATAATATTCAAGCGTTATAATCTGTAGTAATAAATAACAATCTAAGATTATTTTGGTCCCCCTTTTTAACATTACGAGTACTGTCTCTAATTAAATATACGTTTGAAGTCTAAGTTTAATGCCCAACCTAATTGGTTATATTCTCAGATTAGACACAAGACTATTCTGAGAATCGATTAGCTCTATAATAAATTAAAAAGAGAAGTCTCCAGATTGATTTCTGATTACTTCTCTTTTTAATTAGTTTTTATTCTATTTTTTTAACTTTTTTTCTAGTTCTAATATCTTTTTTGTTGTTAATTCATTAAGTTTAGCAGAACTAATTATTACTTTTCGTCTAGCTTTCTTATATTTATATAAACATACACATAAGTAAATGTAGAAAGCAATCCAAATACAAAATAATACTAAAGGCATAACAAGATAAACTAGATCATAACTATTCATTATTTTTCCCTTCTAATCTACTTATTTGTTCTTGTTGCTTCTTTTCCACATCATTAAGTTCGGTAATTTCTTTTTTATATTTCCGCATTTTTAAAATCATAAATACAAGCGTACCAATTAATAAAAATATTAATACTTTTATCTCAAATTCTATCATATTCTTCTCCTTCTATATTATTAAGGAACCTACAAAGACTATGAAAATAGTAACTAAAGTTACCCCAAGTTCTGCCCCAACACTAGTTACTGTACTAGACGTACTAAAAGCCATAGATATTTTGGGTAACTCTCCTGCATAATCAAAGTCAGGCTCTCTAAATTTTTTAATATAATATTATAATCTTGTACCGGATATGGATCACTCCCTATTCAATTAGACTCTTCATAAAGTATCTTAATTCCATAAATTATTTCACCTTTAATTAATTGACTAATTATTCAACCCTTATTCAATCAAAATATTATAGAATAGACTTGATAGGTTACAAACAATTCAAATGAATCTTTAATTTTCATTTACCTTCTGCTAGCCTTAAACAGTCTTATAAGTTATAATTTAACAATTCTTGAGCTAAAAGAACCATAGCAACACTTTCTTAAACTATATTTACTACCTTTTAATATACACTTTATCAATTTTAAAGGGTAGTAGAAAAGTTGTATTTAATAATCAGCTCAAATAGTGCTTTATTCTAAGAAAATCTTTATGTAAAAACTACTAAAATATTATATATCCTATACTTTCACCCCACAAAAAAAGTAATCATATTTTATCCTTTTTACGTCACATTTTCTTCACAACTACTTGTTATGATAACTTCATACCTTAATTAATAACTTTTAAATTTTAATTTATTTCCCCGAATAAATTAATCTAACTCATAACTAATTTCTCCCCTGAAATTAATTATCTCTACTCCCTTTTTCCGTCAGTCTCCCCGGACTGACGGTTTTTTATGTTGAATTTGAATACTTTAAGAATAGTAAAAAACAGCCCTAGCATTACCTGCCGGGACTGTCTAAATTAATTTAATTTACCTAGTGATATTCACTTAAAATCACTTTGATAGATATATTTTATATTAGTACCTGGTTTGGACGAAGTTAAAAACACTAAATTAAAAGAACGATTACCAGAGCCTTTTCTAATAATTGCTTTTAAAGTCTTATGATTTATCCCGACATGCAGCGAAGAATCAGATTCACCTTTTTCATTAAGCATATCAGATTGGGTCACATCATAAGAACTATTCATAACAAATAGCCCTCCGAGTGGAAAGTCACCATCTTTTTTTGATTCAATATCGACATCAATACTGTCATTGTAGTAAGCTTCGTCTGAGTCTTTAGTGACGTGATGCTTGATTTTAGTAAATACAAATTTTTCATTTACTATTTTTTGATGATTAGATGTTACAAACACATTCTTAATTTGACTGTTTTTATATTGTTCGGTTACTGCTGCATGAGCATTCCATAACCATACAGCGCTTGCTAGTAAGCAGATGCCTCCCAAAATAAGTAATCCTCTCTGACTTAGTTTCCACGAATTTTTATTTTTCATTTTAGAATAACTCTACCTTCTGAAATGTGAATGATTTTATCACTCACTTCGTTTAAGAAAACACTATCATGATTAGAAATAAGGATTGTTTTCCCTGCTGCTTTTTGATCGATAATTAACTGACGCAAAAAGTCTTTTCCACTATCGTCTAGTGCATTACTAGGTTCATCTAATATTAAAATAGGTGCATCATTGATTAAACAACAAGCAATTGAGGCCCTTTTCTTCATTCCTAATGAATAGTGTTTAATCGCACGCTTATCATTAGGATCTAGTCCAACATAAGTTACCATTTCGTTCAATTCATTCTTAGTCATTTTATGACTATTTAGTTGATTAATTAAGTCCAAGTTTTTAAGAACTGAAAAATCTTCTAACATACCAATACTATCCATAGAAAAAGCAATGCTGCTTGAAAAAAGTTCATCTACTCTGATATATTTTCCATTAACCCAAACTTCACCTTCAGTAGGCTTTACAAACCCAATAATCGTATTAAATATCATGGATTTCCCAGCACCATTTGGCCCACTGAATCCACAAACGATTCCTTCTTCAATTGATAAATTGATATCTACTAAAATATCTTTTTGCTTAATTCTTTTGGAAATGTTTTTCAACTCTATTATTTTCATTTTTACACTACTTTCTTTAAATAAAATCAATATCTTTAATTTTTATAAGTGAGATAATGATGCAACTCAATATAATCGTTAATAAAATTATAATGTTAACCGAATTATGATTAGGGTTAAATCTAGAGAGCATTGTTGCGTCTATAATGGATATGTGAGAAATATAAACATCTAATATTATGACTGCTAAACTCCCTATTAAGGGTAGTATAAAATCATCTAATAAAAATGACGCTGTTGATAACAATACAAGATAGGTGAAACTAAATATAAATAGATAACTATAGAAAGCTAAATGTGAGATACCAAAACCGTTTATAATCACTATCAAAAAATAAAAAAAACTATTATAAATTCCTAACATCAATAAATTGCTAAATAAATAATTTTTATATCCAATATTATGTAGAATTTTAAAATCTGATTTCCATAGTAACATTTGTGAATTTCCAATAGCTAATGCTGGAGAAATCACAAAGATGAACCAAAATAAAGGAAAAGATTCTCCCTCAGTATCTAACGAAGCACCATATAGTAAGCTCGTCATACCACTCACTTGATCTCTTTTGCACAATATGATCATCATCGTTAGCATAATAAAAATGAGCACCGTACGCCATTTAGAATAATAAATCGTTAAATAAATATTTCTAAAAACTAAGATACTGAAAAACTTCAATTTATAGAGTATTCTTTTTTTGATAAAATCCATCTTTGAAAAACCTCCAAAATAATAAAAAAGAGTAGTATAAAGAATATATTTTGAATTAAATATAACGTGTTAACACTATATCCAAGACTGATTATGCCATGATTAAAAAACAATCTAATCCCTCTTTCGTTCAAAAATATTTCTAATTGATAATAACCATAAATTAAAAATAACGATATAATTTTATTTCCTGTGAGGCAATAAAAGGACGCTATTAAATTATAAAAAACATACATTGCGATAAAATAAATAACCATTGTAACTAGCTGATAGCCATTTATATTATATTTTAAATTATCCTTATTTAAAATTAAAAAAAGGATTCCAGAGATAACAAATGCACAAATATATATGGCATAAAAGTAATTCACTTGTACTCTCAAAAAAGAAAAAGGTTTTCTTATATAATACATAATTGGAAATTTAGAACCCTGAAAGGGTAATAATATCAATATTGGAAAGAAAAGAATCATTATATTTTCAATATTTAAACTATTTTGTAGTCCTCCTTGGACTACGTCAATAAAGGAACTATTCTTTTCATTACCTAAAAATAAATAATATTCAAAAAGAGATAAAATAATTAATAAACAGAACGTAAGAATATCTATTACCCAGTCACGAGACCGTTTAGTTTTTAAATATATTTTAAATAATCGCATTACGTTTTACTCCCATAAAATTAAAAAGATAAGCTACAATGAGAACCAAAAACAAAATCCCCATAATAAATGATAAAGGAGGTAGGCCCTCCGCGGGTCCTCCTACCATAGGAAGCGACAAAGGTGCAGCAAGATAAAAAGGAAATACAGCAGCTAAAACACTTATAAATAAGCACAGTAAAAAACTAAAACTAACCACACTATAAATTGTTTTTACATATAAACTAACACTCGCGGCAACTACAGAAAAAACACCTGCGAACAAACCTGCAAGTAAAATATAAAATAAAATCCCCGTATATGATTGCTGGAAAAGGTCCTTCATAAAATATGTTGAATTCGATGCAAGTCCCAGATTATTATTTAATACAGCATCTAATGGTTGATTAGGGAATAAACACCATGCTACTAATAAATCCAATAATAAAGGTAGTATCCCAATCAAAAATCCTGAAATAAAGCTTAAGCTAAATGAATGAATAGAATAATTAATAATTCCCTTTTTTTGTACATATTGTTTAATAAAACCTGTTTGTTTATCCTCGAAGACAATTAGATTCAAACCAATCACTGAAAATAAAGGTAATAACAAATAAAATAAAGCTGAAAAATCGCTACCAGTACCACCTATACCTATCCATGTTGTAATCACAGTAAAAGTTAAATTAGAACCATCTAGATAAGTCCTATTAGGTAACATATCCATAGACACGTGAACTACTATTAAAGCAAAACCCACTAATATGCCATAAAAATATTGTTTCTTCGCCATACGCGACAGCCAATAAGAATTCATTTTTTTCACACCAATCTTTTATTTTAATATAATGCGTAAGAGAGCACATTATTTCTTCTTATCTATCAGGTTTCCAATTACCATCAGCACTACCATATGCATGAATACTATTTACAATATATGCATTGTTTCCTGTTCCATACCACTCTACTAAATAATTAGTTAATTTTGTCTGTCCTTTAGATTTAATAACATATTTTTTTCCTTTAGAAACAGATACATTTCCTGTACGACCAGCCTTATAAGAGTGTCCCCAAGCTTCCACACGTATTTTTCCCGATATCTTTTTGATGTTTAATTCATACGCAGTTTTACTCCACTTTTGAATTCTATAAGTTTCGTCCCAAGGATCATTCCATCTATTAGCAAGATGAACATAATTCGGATTGTTAGCCTCTACACGATCTGAACTTAAAATTGCTATACCAAAAACACATATTGCAACTAAAATAAATGACATTAATTTTTTCATAAAAACTCCTTAAAATTCTCCCTTACGCATTTAATATTATATATAAATAATTAACTCAAAACAATAATATTCAAGTTAAAAAAGACTTTTATAATTTATATATAATATAAAATTAATGCTAATATTAATAAAAAATCACTTTAATGTTGTTTATCATTCTTAGTAAGATCTATTAAGTCCTAAGATATTCAAGTAAACAGACTGCTTACTACTCTAACGTACTAACTACGAGAAGAACTTTCTTCCTTTTTACGTCACATTTTCTTCACAACTACTTGTTATTATAACTTCATACCTTAATTAATAACTTTTAAATTTTAATTTATTTCCCCGAATAAATTAATCTAACTCATAACTAATTTCTCCCCTGAAATTAATTATCTCTACTCCCTTTTTCCGTCAGTCTCCCTGGACTGACGGTTTTTTTATGTCCTAAATTTGGATACAAAAAAAGTTAGACAACATTAGTTATCTAACTTTCTTAACTTTATTTTTCATTATGGAAACGATTTTTAAATAATGGACTAACTGGTTTGTTTTCATGAATTCTCGTGATTGCATCCCCAATTAATTGACCCACTGAAATTTGAACTAATTTATCAATTTTCTTATCTTCAGGTAACTGAATTGAATCTGTTACGATAAATTGCTTAATAGGTGATTTTGCAATTCTTTCAACAGCTGGACCTGATAAAACCGGATGAGTTGCACTTGCGTACACTTCAGTTGCACCGGCATCCATTAAAGCCTGAGCAGCAAGCGTAATTGTTCCTGCCGTATCAACCATATCATCAATTAAGATACAACGTTTGCCTTCAACGGTACCAATAATGTTCATCACTTCAGCAACGTTAGCTTTAGGACGACGTTTATCAATAATTGCAATAGGTGCTTTCAAGAATTCTGCTAATTTACGAGCACGTGTCACTCCACCATGATCAGGTGAAACGACAACAGAATCTTTATCTAATCCTTCGGTTAAGAAGTAGTCAGCTAATAAAGGTGCACCCATTAAATGATCAACTGGGATATCAAAGAATCCTTGAATTTGAGCAGCATGCAAATCAAGCGCTAAAATTCTTGTTGCACCAGCTTTTTCTAACATGTCAGCAACTAATTTTGCTGTAATTGGTTCCCGTGAACGTGCTTTACGATCTTGACGAGCATAACCATAGTAAGGAATAACGACATTAATTGATTTAGCACTTGCGCGACGCAAAGCATCAATCATAATTAATAATTCCATAATATTGTCATTGACGGGTGCAGATGTTGATTGAACAATGTAAACATGATCTCCACGAATACTTTCTTCAATATTAATTCTGATTTCACCATCACTAAAGCGATCTACAGAGGTTTTACCTAATTTAACACCAACAGCATCAGCAATTTTTTCAGCCAATGGTTTATTCGAGTTCAAAGCAAAAATTTTCAACTTTGGATCAAAATAATGTTCTGACATATGTGCCTCCAGTTATTTAATTTTCCCTACTTAAAATTTTAAATATTAATCAAGTAAATTGCAAGTTAAAATCCGATAAGAATTCGCTTACTAATCAATTTCTGGTGCATGAGCTACTGGTAATTTGTCAAAATAACCTTTTTTATTCACTTGACGACCACGAGCAATACCCATATCGTGTGAATCAATATTATCTGTAATTGTTGATCCGGCAGCGATAAATACATGATCACCAACTTCTAGTGGTGCAACTACATTAGATCCACTACCAATAAATGAATGATCACCAATGTTGGTATGGTGTTTATTAACGCCATCATAATTAACAAAAACGACGCCGCAGCCGACATTAATATCTTTACCTAAAGTGGCATCCCCGACATAAGTCAAATGACCAACTTTAGTACTCTTACCGATAGTTGCATTTTTAATTTCTACAAAATTACCGATATGAGCAGCTTCACCAATATGTGCTTGAGGACGTAAGTGACTGTATGGTCCAATGTTACTCATTGTTTCCATTTCAGAATCTTCAAGATATGATGACGTAACAGTTACCTTATCATGAATAATACTATCAATAATTTCAGAATGAGCACCAATGACACAATCTTCACCAATGACTGTATTACCTTTTAAGTAAACGCCTGGTTCTACAATTGTATCTGAACCAATTTTAACATTATATTCGATGTAAGTCGTCTCAGGATCAACTAAAGTCACACCATTGCGCATATGTTTTTCGTTAATCCGGCGTTGCATAACTTTAGTTGCAGCAGATAAAGCCACACGATCATTTACACCCATTGATTCAGAGAAATCTTTCATGCGGTAAGCTGCGACTATCTTACCTTGTTTTTTAAGAATTTCCATAACGTCAGTTAAGTAATATTCACCTTGTGCATTATCATTTGTTACTTCATGTAAAGCTTCAAATAAAGTTTTATTATCAAAACAGTACACACCTGTGTTAATTTCTTGAACATTAGCTTCTTGAATTGTGGCATCTTTTTGTTCAACAATTTTTTCAACAATCCCAATATCATTACGAATAATTCGACCGTAACCCGTTGGATCTTCTGCTTGTGCTGTTAGAACAGTTGCAGCAGCACCTTTTTCTTTATGATATTCAAATAATTCACCAAATGTTTTGGCAGTAAGTAACGGTGTATCACCATTAGCAATAATGGTCATACCCTCTTTATCTTTTAAGATTTTTTCTGCTTGAAGGACAGCATGACCAGTTCCCAATTGTTCTGCTTGAAGAACATATTCTGAGCGATTGCCTAACGTTTCTTCAACCTGCTCAGCACCATGTCCCACAATAGTAACAACTTCATCCATATTATTTGCTTCAATTTCCGATAAAACGTGGTCAACCATTGGACGCCCAGCAATCGGATGTAACACTTTATATAGTTTAGATTTCATTCTTGTACCTTTACCGGCAGCAAGAATAATGGCATATTTAGCAACTGTCATTAGATAGTCTCCTCCAATTATATTCTAATATTCTACCTTAATAATAGCTTAAACCCGTATGCGTTGCAAGATTTCGAATAAATATGCTTACTTTATTCGAAATTAAAAAACACTTGATTTTAAATTATTATTGGAATTTTCTAAAAAAAACTTAATGTTAAATTTAACATTAAGTTTTCATATAAATTATCTATTAACTTTTTATTTTTTAAATGTTTTTGTTAAATAATTTCCTTCACTAACATGAATGGTTTTGTCTGTATGATTAATTTCATCAACTTTTAACAATGAACTATAATCATCAACAATTCGGTCACCACTAAAGGCGCCCTCAGCGAAAACGGAAATACCGACTAAGTTTGCTTCAAACTCTTCGATTAAACTCTTCATTCCGTTAACTGTGCCGCCACCCTTCATGAAATCATCTACGATTAATACGTTAGCACCACGTTTTAAACTACGCTTTGATAATTCCATTTTTTCAATACGTTCACTCGAGCCAGATACATAGTTAACACTAACGGTTGAACCCTCGGTAATTTTTGAATCGCGACGCACAATAACAAATGGCACATTCAAAAATGTTGAGACACTTTGTGCGATGGGTACACCTTTAGTTGCAACTGTCATAACGGCATCAATTTTTTGGTCTAAGTACTCTGTTGCAATCAAGCGTCCTACTTGACGTAAAACGTCAGGACGGCCAAGTAAATCAGATAGATAGACATAGCCACCAGGTAATAACCGATCTTTTTCTGATAACTCCTCAGTCATTGATTCAATAAATTCACGTGCTTCTGCTTCATCAATAGATGGAATAAAACGTGCACCGCCAGCTGCGCCAGGAATTGTTTCTAGCGTTCCCGTGCCTCGCTCTCTAACTGTACGTTTTACAATCGCAAGATCTTCACTGATTGATGATTTAGCTGATTCATAGCGTTTTGAGAAATACGTCAAAGAAACCAACGTATGTGGTCTTTCTAGCAAATAACGAGTCATATCAATTAATCGATCGCTTCTTCTTGTTTTCATATATATATCAGGCCTTTCTTTTAAACATATCTAGTATTCAAAGTGTGATTTTCATTATAACCCGTTTTACCGAATAATAACAGTAAAATGCCAAAATATAATTATTAACGTTCGGTTTTTAATGATTTTCTAATAAAAAAACAAGCTATTTTTAAAAGTAGCTTGTTGATTGTTAATATTCGGTTTTATTTTTGTTTATTAATTTGAAGTCTAACGGATATAACTTTAATAATACTGCATATAATGAAAATCGTAATGAATAATAGCGTAATCGTTGCGCCAGGCGGTGTATTAAATTGGTAAGATGACATTAATCCGCCAACCATCCCTATTACACCAACTATCACACCAATTATAATAACCAGATTAAAGCTACGACCCAATCGCATTGCAATTGCTGCAGGTAAAATCATAATTGCAGAAACGAGTAGTGCCCCGGCAATTGGCATCATTATAGCAATCGTCACACCTGTAACTGCGTTAAAACTAATTGACATCAATCTAACCGGTAACCCTTCAGCAAAAGCCGTCTCTTCGTCAAAAGTTAAAACATACATTGGCTTTTTGAATAGTAGGAAGAGAACGACAATTAATACAGTTAAAATTGCTAAAATGATAACCTGCGCTGAACTAATCGTCACAATTGAACCAAATAAATATTGCTGTACACTCATTGAACTGGCACCTTGATTTAAACTCATTAAAACTAAGGCAATTGATAGTCCGGCAGACATCATAATGGCAATTGAAACTTCTGAATACGTACGGTATAAATTGCTTAAAAATTCAATTAAAACTGAGGCAATTAAAACCACAATCAGTGTGGTAATTGTTGGATTAATATTAACAAACAATCCTAACGCGACCCCTGCTAACGAAACGTGTGACAATGTATCTGCCAAAAGCGATTGCCTTCTTAAAACTAAGAATAATCCCAATAACGGCGTAATTACTGCCATTAAAAGTGAAGCAATTAAAGCTCGTTGCATGAATCCATCGAGAAACATCTCCATTGTGAGTCCTCCTTTCTAACTAATTTAATGTGACGATCAATATATTCTGAAACATCTTCATGATCATGCGTTATCATCAAGATACCTTTATGATGCGTATGGGCTTCATGTTGTAATAATTCGTAGAAATCGTGACGCGATTGTTCATCCATCCCTGTTGTTGGTTCATCTAAAATAAATAAATCAGGATCTGCTGCAAAAATACGGGCTAAACAAACACGTTGTTTTTGACCACCAGATAATTCACCAATTTTATGATTCTTAAAGTTCCACATATTAACTGTTTCAAGTGCTTTTTTTATATGTTCATGATCATTTTTATTCAGACGTCTTAACCAACGATTTTGTTGGTAACGGCCTGATGCTACTAGTTCATATACTGTTGACGGAAACCCCGCATTAAATGATGAAATCTCTTGTGGGATATATCCGACACGTAATTTTTTATTATCTAAATTAGTTTTAGAAATTTCAGCAGTTCCTTTAGCCGGATGTAATAGGCCAAGTACATTTCTAATTAAAGTTGATTTTGCAGCACCATTTTCACCAGTTAAAATGACAAATTCACCCGAATCAATGTGGAAATTAATATCTTGTAAAACAGGTTCTTCATCGTAATAAAAGGTAAGATCTTTGACTTCAATATATTTCATCTATTCTCCTTATTTAACAACCGTTTTTAACGATTTTAAATTATCTTGCATAACTGAAAGGTATGTTTCTCCATTTTCGATTTGAACTTTTGATAGTCCTTCAATTGGATTCAATCCTTTAACCTTAATATTTGTTTCTTTAGCTAGCATATTCGCAATTTTACTAGAATCATTAGATTCAGTAAAAATGGTATCTACATGATACTTTTTAATATACGTTTGTAGCTCTGCCAAACGTCTTGGACTAGGTTCTTCATCCGAAGAAATACCCGCAACCGCAACTTGCGTTAGTCCATATTGTTTTGCCAAGTAAGCAAATGCAGCATGTTGCGTAACAAATGTTTTATTCTTAGCATTTTTAAATGTCGTTTTATATTCTTGATTTAATTCCGTTAATTTTTTCAAATAAGCATTTGTTCGTTTTACATAATACTTTTCATTTTTAGGATCTTGCTGAATTAATTCATTTGAAATGTTTTTAACCATTTTTTTTGCGTTTTCAGGATTTAACCAAATATGAGGGTCATAATTATTAGTCGATGAAAATGAACTTTCCTCTTCTTTATTAGCTAATTCAGCCTCTTCACTTTTCAATTCTTCGTTCTCATCAATCATTTTAATTGAATGACTAGAATTTAAAATCTGCGTTTGTTTTTCATCAATACTTGATTTCAAACTTTTAACCCACGTTTCCATATTATTACTACTATAGATAAAGATATCTGACCTCGCAATTTTACTAATATCCTTTGCACTAGGTTCGTAATCATGCGGTTCTGTCCCGGCAGGCATCAACATTGTTATATCTGCGTTATCGCCTGCAACTGCCTTAGTAAATTCATACACTGGGTAAAATGTCGTGATAACCTGTAATTTATTAGACTCTTTCTTAGTTGCCCCTTGCCCACACCCGGTCAATACAACAACTAACATCGTGAGTACTATGCTTACTAAAATTAATTTTTTTTGCATGGTTTCTCCCTCATTTTTTCAAATCGTAATCTAAATAGTAATCAATACCATTACCGACAAATATTAGAATATCATTTTAGGTACAGCTACGTCAACTTTTTTAAGTGTCACTACGGTGTTAAGCTGTCATTCGTATAAGTTCATCTTGTTATAATAACTGTATTTAAAGTCGACCTGTCAGCAAGTGAACCGTTTCCAATTTAAAAGTGAACTATATCATTAGAATTAAATATAATTTACTATTAATATCTTGCGCGCAAAAAGACGCAACATCATAACTAACCATTAGTTACGATGTTGCGTCTCATTATTTTATCTGGTAACTCTTATTTTACTCTAGAATATCTTGATATAATTCTAATCCTAGCCTATTCATTCCCGGAATCTGCTTATCTTCAGTTCCCGATTCTGACATCGCCACAACTATAAATGCCTTTTTATCTTTTTCTATAATGGCAGCATCATTTTGAATACCATATTCGTTGTATTCGCCTGTCTTATTATAGACTGTAACACCAGTTGGTAAGGACGATGGTAATTTAGTTAGATTTTTATTTTCTTTTAGTAAATCTAGCATTGCCTGATCCGATTGGTTAGACACTAATTTATGATTATACATTTTTTTAAGAATTTTACCCATATCTGTTACTGACGTTTTATTATCGATTCCTGAATTAAGGGCATCTGTATCCATCATTTTTCTTTTAATTGTTGTATTAATTGCGCCTAATTTTTTAATTTCTGTATTAATTGAAGCAAATCCACCAAGTTTATCAATCACAATATTTGCAGCAGTATTATCACTGTCATCAATCATTTTTTCTAATAATTCTTTATATGACAATCTAGTACCTGCGCTCATATTCTGGATTTCTCCCGTTCCACCGACCTTATCCGATTCTGATAAAACATAGCTATCCTTTAGGTTGATGGTCCCTTCTTTTTCCATAGAATAAGCTGTAATTAAAATAAATAATTTAATCATGCTGGCTGATCCTTGCGCATGATTATTTTCAACTACCGGTGCACTACCATCTGTTAACGAAACGTAGACCGAATTTTTTCCATCAACGTCATCCATATATGTTGCAATATCATTCTTAATTTTAACTTTATTTAGTACTAAACTATTTTCTGAAGATTGCGTTTTTTCCGATGTTTTCTTTTCTTTTGAGCTAGATACTGCAGTAGTTGTTTCCTTCGTCGGTACACTATCTTTGTGCGTTAACTTTCCAGCTATAAGATAACCGCCACCCGCTATAATAACAAGTAAAATAATTCCTAAAACTATTTTCATCGGGTTGTTATTTTTAGCTCGTTTTTCTGTTATTTCATTGTTTACTATTGGCGCTGCTACTTTATTAGTATCTTGCGCTTTCGGATTAAATTTAAAGCCACAATTATTGCAAAATTGATCCTCAACCTTATTTGCTATGTTGCATTGCGGACATGTTTTCATAGGAGCAACATTTTTATTTTCTAACGGTTGCCCACAATTATCACAGTATAATGCATCATTTTCATTCTGAGACCCACATTTCGAACAAATTTTCATATCTTCACCTCGTAATTTTTAGGACTTTAACTTATCCTTCATTACATCCCTATTTTTTCTATATATGTACTCAATATCTGTTACTCATAAACTAACTATCAACACTTATGTTTCCTCCATACCTTTCCCCAAATATGGCTTTTATTCTCCCAAAGACAATCCCCCATTTTCTTGCAAATTAGATTAATCTAACACGCTACATTAAATCATGTCTTAGTTATAAAGTTAACCTATATTAGGTAGTATGTAAATAGAAGGATGCGTTCTTAACTAGTCGCTTAATTAGTCATTATCTCCAATTTTTTAATAAAAAAAAGTGCTATCACAAAGTGACAACACTCTCTTCCAACAATAGCTGTACTAAATCCACTAATCTTTAATTTCTGCACCCAGAGAATCCTTAAAATGTGACAGTGCCCATACATGTCCAGCTTGATTAAAACTAGCTGTCGCCTTTTCATGAATGACAATCTTATAGCCCAAATTATATGCGTCAATTGCGGTATGCAAAACACAAATATCTGTGCAAACACCAATTAAATGCACTGTTTCAATTGACCGAGCTCGTAATCTTAAATCTAAATCCGTTCCCGCAAAAGCACTATATCTCGTTTTATCCATCATATAAACATTTGATTTATCTTTATGCGCCTGATACCAAGGCTCCAACTCACCATAGAATTTACGACCGTTTGTACCTGCAATATTATGTGGTGGAAATAAATTAGTTTCTGGATGAAATGGGTCATTTTCATAATGAATATCAGTTGCTAAAACAACATAATCACCTTTTTGTTCAAACTCATTCATTAATTCTATCACTCGAGCTTCAATCTCTTGAGCAGGTTTTCCCGCCGTTAAGTGTCCATCTGTCGCTACAAAATCATTTGTATAGTCAATTTCAATTAAGGCTTCCACAAGTTGTCCCTCATTTTCAGTTGTATTTAATGCCTTCAACATAACAAATTATGCTAATTATCGCAATAAAATCAACTTAACGGTCTCACTAGGTAGACCTCTTCACAGAAACCTTTTAAACTATTGTAGACGTGCTGTGCTCGACTTTTTTTACGACATATCGCAAATACAGTTGGGCCTGATCCACTCATTTCTGCTGCATCTGCCCCAAATTTTATCATTTTTTCTTTTAAACGTGTAATTTCGGGATGACGTTCAGCTGTAATCGGTTCAAGCGCATTACCTAGATTATCAATTATGGCATCCATATCGTCGTCCTCAATTGCATTCACAACGGCGTTTACATTTGGATGAGTGAGTCGCGTATAATCAATTTGTCTAATAATAGTTGGTGTTGAAACACTAATCTTAGGTTTTGCAACCACTAACCAAACAGGGGGTAAGTCTTTTAAAATAGCAATCTTCTCACCACGACCCGTTACATGAGCCGTTCTACTATAAACGCAGTAAGGCACATCAGAATCAATTTTTAAACCAATTTTTGCCAACTCTGCTAAAGATAAATTGAGTTTCCATAATTGATTCAAAGCACGTAAAACGGCTGCTGCATCTGATGAACCGCCACCTAGCCCAGCAGCAACTGGGATTTGCTTCTTGATATGTATTTGGGCACCTTTTTTAATCTGAAATTTATCCTGTAAAATTTTTGCTGCTTTATAGGCTAAATTTCGGTGATCACACGGTAAAAAACCACTATCAGTTTCCACTGTAATGTCCGTTCGATCGTCTAGCGATTTGATATGTAAGTAGTCTGCTAAATCAACTGATGTCATCACCATTCGCCATTCTTGTTCACCATCTTGATGGTTAAATGGGGTGTCTAAACTCAAGTTGATTTTAGCTGGGGCTTTTTCACGAATCTCCATGTTCTCACCTAATCCTATAAGTCCTTAATTAACTCTAATTATACTAATTATTTCTAAAAATAAAAGCCTAAGTTAAGATGTTCTAAAAACATCCCTACCTAGGCTTTTATACTTATTTTTAATCTTCAAAATCAATTTCAATATTTTTTGTTAATACGTCTGTGTAGCTATATGAAACGCGCTCGAATGAATTCTCATCTTGGTTTAAATCGACTACAAAAATAGCTGGGAATGTTTCGCGTAAAATCCCTTTACGTTCTGTAGTTTTCTTTCTACCGGCTTGAGCAACTACCGTTAAATTTTTTCCGACTTGGGCATCTAGCGTACCTTTGATGCTGGCTAAAGTTTCTGGCATGATGGGCTTCACCTTCTTATGTGAAACATCATACCATAGTTTCACAAGATTTGCAATTATACCACATCGAACATCAGTAGTTCAATAAGAAGTTAATTAAATTTCTCTTCTACTTTGATAAGATTGTTAGATAAAACAATAAATTCATGAATACTTAGTTTTTCAGCACGAATTTGAGCAGAAATTTCTGATGCATCCAATGCTGCTTGTAACGCTTCACGAATTTCTGGTGTTTTACCATAAATTGATTGTAAATTATTCCATAAACTTTTACGTCGATGTTGGAAACTTCCTTTAACTAATTTAAAGAAGACCTTTTCACTAATTGGGCGTTCAACGTCGCCTTCTTTTTGATTCAAAACAATAATAGCTGAATCAACATTAGGTTGTGGAATAAAGACGGTTCTTGGAACAACGAATGCGACTTCAGCATCCATTTCATATTGAACGGCTACCGTTAGTGATCCATATGTACGACTACCTGGATCAGCTGCAATTCGTTCTGCCACTTCTTTTTGCATCATAACAACGATTTTATCTAATTTAACCGCCGTTTCTAGTAAATGCATGATAATGGGCGTTGTAATGTAATAAGGTAAATTAGCGACTAATTTTAATGGATGCTGTCCATCAAAATGTTCTTCTACTAACGCTGGTAAATTAGCTTTTAAAATATCTTGTTCCACGATATCAACATTATCATATGGACTTAGTGTTTCGCCAAGTACAGGAATCAAATTTTGGTCAATTTCAATTGCTAAAACATGATGTGCACGTCTTGCTAATTGTTCAGTCAATGACCCAATACCAGGTCCGATTTCGATAACGTCATCTTCAGCCGTAATATCTCCGGCGTCCACAATATTCATTAGTACGTTTTTATCTGTTAAAAAATTTTGGCCTAAACTCTTTTTAAAAGTTAAACCATAAGTTTCCATAATTGCTTTAGTTCTAATAGGTGAAGCAATGTCTGGCACATCATTGTTAGCCATGTTTTTCCTCCGTTATTGTCTCGTTAATTTCTTGCAATGCGTCGACGAACTCTTCTGGTGAAATTTGAAATAGTTTCAATCGATTGTATAATTGTTTTCCATTTGTGTAACCAATTTTGAGATACTCACCTAATTTTTCACGCTTAGCTTTGGCATCCGGTCCGGCAATCAATCCTGCCGTTTGTAAATCCTCTAAGCTGATCAATGTTTCGCCATCAGGCATTTCTGTATACAAATGATCTAGCGCTTCACGAATCGCTTCAACTGAAGCATGTTCAACGCCTAAACTCCCTTTATGATCTGGGACAGCTTCACTTTTTTTCAGAAAAGCATGCTGTACATTTGGAACGCGTGCTGAAATAGTTTTACGAATTTTTTCACCAGAAAAATCAGGGTCCGTAAATACAATTACGCCTCGAGTTTCTTGCAACAGTTCAATTTGATCTAACGTTTCGTCACTAATAGCTGAGCCACGTGTTTCAATCGTATCTGCATTAACAGCTAAATGGATACGTTTTGTGTCATCGCGACCTTCAACTACGATTACTTCTCTAATTTTCTGCATATTACCCTATCCTAAATAAGTTTTCGGCATTTTTAAATGTTGCCGCTGCCATATCAATACTTGAACTCTCTCGAATTTTTGCGACAGCTTCCAAGACGTATCTTGTGTATCCTGGTTCATTGCGCTGACCTCTATAAGGTTCTGGCGTTAAATATGGTGCATCTGTTTCAATTAAAATTCGGTTGCTTGGTGTCACTTTAACGGCTTCATGAACTTCTTTAGCACTATTATAAGTCACAATACCACTATAGGATAAATGCATCCCTAAGTCTAAGAATTTCTCTGCCCATTTTGCATCACCATTAAAGCTATGCATAATGCCACCAATATCACGAATATCAGCTTCTTTCAGGATTGTATAAACATCCTCAAAGGCATCTCGATTATGAATAGAAATTGGTA
The DNA here is from genome assembly GCF_056781955.1 of Dellaglioa sp. CoH-57-MRSF-20. The sequence goes on along the minus strand of NZ_JBXAXV010000005.1, from coordinate 13,008 downwards.
ATTTTAACGCCTTCGCAATCTCAACCTGACGTTTGAAAACTTTTTTCTGCGTTTCAATTGGAGACGTATCCCAATGGTAATCTAGGCCCATTTCACCCATTGCGACAACTTTTGGCGACTGTAATTGTTCTATCAAAACTTCTTCAGTCTCCGGTGTGTAGGTTTTTGCCTCTTCTGGATGCCAACCAATTATAGAATATAAATTAGGATAGCTTTTTGATAGTTCTAGTGATTTCAAAATGCTTGGTTGATCAAATCCAACAATTGCCATTTTAGTCACGTCAAATGCTTTTGCACGCTCAATAACTTCAGGAATTTCCGTTGTAAATTCATCAGAATTAATATGTGTATGTGTGTCAAATATTTCCAAGGGATACCTCTCCTTTCTAGCAGTAAAATGAAGAAGGACTAGAGCAAAACCAAGTTTTGTTTCCAGTCCTTACTTTATTTAGCCTACAATTGCGCCATTTTTAATATCTTCATCAACGGTAATTAATTTCAATTTACCATCGTATTCTACAGATAGAATCATTCCTTGGCTAATTTCGCCTTTCATCTTACGCGGTTTTAAGTTCGCAACAATCACAACTTTTTTTCCTAATAAGACATCTGTTTCAGGATAAAACTCTGCTACACCAGACAAGATTTGACGATGATCAGGATCACCAGCATCTAATCTAAATTTCAATAGTTTATCAGCATTTTGTACTTTTTCAACTTGAATAATTTCAGCAACTTTTAATTCATTTGGCTCAAATTGATCAAATGTCGTTTGAGGTAATGTTAAGTTTAGAGCCACATTTTCTGGATTCCAATCTAAAGAATCCTCTGTATCATTAACTGCCATTGCTTTACGCCCTTTCTTCTTATCTGAAACTGTCATTTGATCTTTAATATAGGCAATCTCTTCTTCAACATCTAAGCGTGGGAAAATAGGCGTTCCTTTTTCAACAACGACGCTGTCCATTGGGAAATCAGAGTAGTTTAATTCTTCAATAGCCATATCTGCCGTGTCTAAACCTAATTGTTCAAAAATTTCTTTAGGTGCATGCGTCATAATAGGTTGGATTAAGACAGCAATCACACGTAAACTAGCTGCTAAATGTACCATAACACTATCAAGTTCAGCTTTACGTGCTTCATCTTTAGCTAAAACCCATGGTTGTGTTTCATCAATATATTTATTTGTTCTAGCAACTAATTTCCAGATAGCATTTAATCCATCTGAGAATTCCATTTTATCCATTAATTCAGTATATTCCGTAATTGTATCTTCAGCTGTTTGACCTAAGTCTCCATCAAATTCAGTTACGTTACCCTTTAATGCTGGAATTTTACCACCATCGTATTTGTTAATCATCGCAACAGTTCTATTTAATAAGTTCCCTAAATCATTAGCTAAATCAAAATTAACACGTGAAACAAAGTCTTCTGGTGTGAAGACACCATCATTACCAAATGGTACAGCGCGCATTAAGTAGTAACGGAGTGCATCCAATCCATAGCGTTCTACTAACATTTCTGGATAGATAACGTTACCTTTTGATTTAGACATTTTACCGTCTTTCATTAACAACCAACCATGACCAAAAATTTGTTTTGGTAAAGGTAAATCGAGCGCCATCAAAATAATTGGCCAGTAAATCGTATGGAAACGCACGATTTCTTTACCAACCATTTGAACATCTGCAGGCCAATATTTATCAAATAGTTCAGTATCATCTGAACCATAACCCAAGGCTGTAATATAATTTGCTAAAGCGTCAATCCAAACATAAACAACATGTTTAGGGTTACTTTTAACTTTTACGCCCCAGTTAAATGTCGTTCTAGATACAGCAAGATCTTCCAAACCAGGTTTAATGAAATTATTTATCATTTCATTTTTACGTGATTCTGGTTGAATAAAATCAGGATGATCTTCATAATATTTTAGTAAACGATCTGCATATTTACTCATTTTAAAGAAATATGATTCTTCTTTAACTAATGAAACTTCGTGACCACTTGGCGCTTTACCACCAACCATTTTACCGTCATCATCACGGAAAACTTCAGCCAACTGTGATTCTGTAAAGAATTCTTCATCAGAAACAGAGTACCAGCCTTCGTATTCTCCTAAATAAATATCGCCTTGTTTAAGTAATTTATCGAAGATATATTGCACAGCTTTTTCATGTTGATCATCTGTTGTTCGAATAAATTTATCATTTGTAATTTCAAGGGTTTTCCATAATTCTTTAATATCACTAGCCATACCGTCGACATAAGCTTGTGGTGTTGTCCCTAATTCTTCAGCTTTTTGTTCGATTTTCAAACCATGTTCATCTGTTCCCGTTAAGAAGAAAACATCATATCCTTTTTGGCGTTTGTAACGTGCTAAGACGTCACACGCAATTGTTGTGTATGAATTTCCAATATGTAATTTACCAGATGGATAATAAATTGGTGTTGTTAAATAAAATGTGGGTTTTTCTGTCATTTTTTAAGACCCTTTCCGTATCGTATTTCATGTGTTTTTTAACATTCGTTCTGTATAAACTCCTTAACAGTATATCATAGTTTTCAGCCGATTTTAAGCAATAAAAAGAGACAGTCCGTGAGTTTAACATAGACTATCTCTTTTAAAATTAGCGTGCATATTTTTGAAATTGACGAATAATCATAATTTCTTTTTCAGATAGCTGTCCATCTAAAATGGTAATTAAAATCCGCCCAACCCGTCTTGGATCTTGTTTCAGTGCCGTGATACTAAACGTTATCGCCGCAACCATCAACGTTAGTAGTAACCCTTCACCTTTTGTGAAAACTGTTCCAAATAACGTTATTGGATTTCCACCAAAAAAACTAGAAAAACCAAAGTAAAACAGAATGAAGTCAAAAAACCGCTGAAAATAAGTTAGCCATTGTAATCTAGTCTTTAGATTATTTAATCGAGTAAAAATTTCACTGTGTTCAATCATTTTACAACAGTCCTTCACTATAATTTAATTTTAAAATCAACTAATTGTGAACCATTAAAATTTGTCAAATATCGATGAAATTCATCCTTTAAAATATAGGGTAACACAGGAACTAAATCAGGTGTTAGTCCGACGTTTTGCTTATTCAAAGCCCATTCAACTGGAAAGTCTGCTAAAATACCTTCTCGTGTTCTTTGTGGATATTGTTTTCCAAATGGTTGTTGTAAAGAGATATGAAATAACGCTATTGTAGCTTGATATTCGTCGTCCACTGACCATTCAAGATAACCCGTTGGTCTACATTGAGAATCGGTAATTTTGATTCCTGTTTCCTCATATAATTCACGAAGCATCCCTGCAAGTTCAGATTCTTGTGGTTCACGTTTACCACCAATTCCATTCCAAAGACCAACATATGGTTTTTTCAAACGATTTAATAATAAAATGTTGTTTCCAGCTGTGATAACAGCTAGATTATATTTTGCTAAATCAATCATTATTCAGCAGTTCTAACTATAAAGCGCATCTTAATTGTTTGCATTAATTCTAACACTGTCATATCGTACGTACGTAAAATAACCTCTTTTGAATCCGCATTTCTAGGTACTGTAATAACAAATGCATTTTGTTGATCATTCTTTTGAATACCAACATAAGCTGACGCAAAATTAACATTACTTTTAAATTCAGAATGCATAATATCAAACAATTGACGTACTTCTAATTTTAATTGACGTTCACTGAAAACTGGTGTTAACGTTGCAAACGTATTTAAGTACATTTTTGGTAATTTCCACGCTTCAAGTTGTGCATCGAAGGCTTTAAATAAGGCAACCGTTGCTCGGCGAGCTTCAAAAGGTGCACGTAAGTCATTAGATGTTAAGATTTCCAATAATTTAAGTGCAGCATCTGTTGCGATAGGGTAAAATTCTAAGAATTTTTCAGTAATTTGTTCCATATCTTCATTTTGAAAGAACACCAAAGCATCTAAAAGTGTGATTAATCGGTACATTCCCCATTCATCTGGGCCGCTACCTTCTTTAGGTTCAGCAGTCACTGTTGCCAAGATTCCTTGATAGAATAATTCTCTAATATTATCATCAATAAACCCATTTTCTTCTTGTAATCTAAAAATAGTCCCATGTAAAACCGTATCATAAAGTTGAACAGCCGTCGCATTGATTTTATCGTCGATATTAAAATCATCCGTTGTCATTTTTAACATTAATTCAGGTGCCTGATTAAGTTGCAAGAAAAAATGGAATAGTTCATGCGAAATCAAGTAATCAGGTGCTGTAATATCAGTCACATTAATAATGAAATTTCCATCTTCTAACCGAGATTCTACTTGTTGATGCTTAATAAACCCAACTTTTTCGCCACCATATTGAATTTTAATTTCTCCATCAAATTGTTCTTTAATTGTAGTAATTAAATTTTGTGTATTTTGGTGTAATGTAATCTCAACCATTTAATTATCCCCTTTTTTTCTTAATTCATTTAGTTTTTTTGTTGCAACCTCTGTATCTGGTCGATTCTCATTTTTTAATAACTCAGTTAATTGTGCCACTTCTTCGTCTACAGCGCCAACTTTAACTGCCAGTGATTTTAGTTGAAGACCCATATGTCCCTTTTGAATACCCTCAGAAACAAGTGCTTTAAGTGCCGCTAAATTTTGAGCTAACCCAACACTTGCAACCAAACTAGCAAGCTCTTTTGCTGATCGAATACCCATCATTTTTTTATTAATTTGAACCATTGGGACAATATCAATCGAACCCCCAACAACTCCTATGGGCATTGGTAATTTAATTATGCCAACTAAATTATCACTGACTATCGACCATTTCGTCAAGCCACGATACTGGCCATCTTGGCTAGCATAAGCATGAGCACCTGCTTCAACGGCACGCCAATCGTTTCCCGAAGCAATGAGAACCGCATCAATCCCATTCATAATACCTTTATTATGTGTGACGGCACGATATGGGTCAAGTTGAGCCACTCGACTTGCTGAGACAATTTTCTTAGCTATGTGTTCACCACTAATTTCTGCAGAATCTAACAACGTAAAAGGAATTGAGCAGCTTGATTCAACTAATGAATCTGTTGCGTAGTTGGATAGAATACTCATAAGGACGTCTTGTTTAAACTGTGTTTGCAGCGTTTCACCAACTGCCTCCATCATTGTATTTACACTATTAGCGCCCATTGCTTCTTGAACATCTACTGCTAAATCTACCGAAATTAGATCAGCTGCTAGTTTTCGAACTCTGACCCAACGTGCGCCACCGCCTCGTTTTACAAGTGAAGGACGAGCAGCATTCGCTATTTTAATTAAATTCAATTGTTGTTCATTAATTTGGTTGATAACGTTATCCGCATCATCAATATTTTCTAAAATAACTTGACCTATCATTAAGCGTGATTTAATTTTTGTTGTAAATCCACCCGCAGATGCAATTATTTTTGCCCCATTATTATTTGCCGCAATTACAGAAGGTTCTTCAGTTACCATTGGGACCGTCATCTTTTTTCCATCAACTAAATAATTAAACGCAATACCTTCTGGCAAGGTAAAATCTGCTATATAATTTTCAGTCATCTGATCCCCTAATTCATGATTAAGAGCATGCGTTTCTATTTCTAATTTTTCATCATCTGAAATAAGATTGTCATTTAATAAGGTTATTAATCTATCATGCCATTTTTTTTGATAAAATTTTATAAATTTTGTCATTACCTTAGTCCTTTTTGTTGTTTTTACTTTTAGTAAGAGAAATAATTGGTTTCTTAGCTTATTTTACGCTATTATAGATAGATAATATATTACTTTTAAAAAAAGGGGCGTACTAAAATGAAAAAAATATTAAGTCTTGCCAGTGTGTTATTGATTGCTCTTGCTTTAACCGCCTGCGGTAAATCGAAAGATACAGCATCCGATGTAACACAAACAAAGGGTACATTAACAATCGGATTAGAAGGTACTTACCGCCCTTATAGTTACCACGATAGTAACAATAAATTAACTGGTTTCGAAGTTGATCTTGGTAAACAATTAGCTAAAAAAATGGATTTAACGCCTAAATTTATCGAATCAAAATGGGATTCATTAGTTGCAGGATTAGATGCTAACAAATACGACGTTGTTTTAAACAACGTTGGTGTTACAAAAGAACGTCAAGATAAATACAACTTTACATCACCTTATATTTATTCAAAATCAATTTTAGTCGTCAAAAATAATAACTCTTCTATTAAAACGATTAAAGATATTAAGGGTAAAAAGATGGCACAAACGGTTACAAGTGAAAATGGAGCCGATGCTGAACGCCTTGGTGCTGATGTTGTCTCAACAGATGATTTTGCAAATACAATCAGTTTAATCCTAGATGGTCGGGCTGATGGTACCATTAACAGTAACGATGCTGTCTATTCATACTTAAAAGAAAAACCTGATACGAACATTAAAACAATTTCAACAGGTTCTGAAATTCCAGCATTAAAAGTTGCTGGCTTAATCCAACAGGACAACCCAAAATTACAAAAAGAATTAAACAAAGCACTTAAAGAATTACGTGCTGATGGCTCATTATCAAAACTATCAAAAAAATATTTTGGTAGCGACATCACAAATAAATAATTCCAAAAGGACTGGTGCAAAATCCATTTTGTCATCAGTCTTTTTTTATTAATAATAGATTAAGAGAGGTTCCGCGTTTATGAAACTTGTTATTGATTCACTCCCAACCATTTTAGAAGCTGGAATTCGCTACACTATCCCTTTGACGATAATTTCATTCGTTATCGGGATCATCATCGCAATTATCACCGCACTAGTTCGAATATCAGATATAAAAAAAGGCAGTACCTTCACCCAAATTTTAAAAGGGATTGGTAAAGCATTCTTTTCATTCTATGTTTGGATTTTCAGAGGAACGCCTTTGATTGTGCAATTATTTATCCTATTTTATGGACTACCTAGATTACCAGCACCTTATACAGTTGAATTCGGCGCATTCAGTGCCGCTGTTATTGTTTTTTCATTAAACGTTGGTGCTTATGCATCGGAAACAATTCGTGCAGCTATTCTATCAATTTCAAAAGGTCAGTGGGAAGCTGGTTACGCCATTGGTATGACACACACAACCGTGTTATTTCGCGTTATTTTACCACAAGCAGCACGGGTCTCACTTCCACCTTTATCAAATAGTTTCATTGGTTTAATAAAGGATACGTCATTAGCCTTCTCAATCACGATTGTCGAAATGTTTTCCGTTGGTCAACAAATTGCGGCAAGAACTTATGAACCTATGACCTTATACTGTGAAGTAGCGGTCGTTTATCTAGTCTTTTGCTCAATTTTAAACGTTGGTCAATATTATCTAGAAAAAAGAACATCGCGTTACATTAAAAATAACTAGGAGGTCTTAACTTTGATTAAATTTGAAAATGTTAATAAATACTTCGACCAACATAAAGTCTTAAAATCGTTGTCATTTGAATTACCAGAAAACGAAACAACCGTCATCGTTGGTCCTTCTGGTTCCGGTAAATCAACCTTATTACGCTCATTTAATTTATTAGAACAACCCGAAGAAGGTCTCTACTCATTAGATGATAAAAAGATCGACTTTACCCAACCAATCAGTGAAAAAACAATTTTGGAAGTTCGTCGTGAAACAGGTATGGTTTTCCAAGACTATAACTTATTTCCTCATTTAACTGTTTTGAAAAATGTTATGGAAGGACCCCTTCACGTTTTAAAGGAACAAAAATTAATTGTTGCACAACGCGCTGAAGAACTTTTAGAATTAGTCGGTCTTTCAGATCGTGCTAATTACTATCCAAGCCAGTTATCTGGTGGTCAACAACAACGTGTAGCTATTGCTAGAGCAATGGCAATGAATCCTAAATATTTATTATTTGATGAACCAACTTCTGCACTAGATCCTGAATTAGAAGCAGAGGTTTTAAGAGTTCTACTTAAGTTGGATATAGAAAAAAAATCAATGGTTATCGTTACTCATAATATGGCCTTTGCAAAAGCTGTTGCCAATAATATCATTTTTCTAGAAGATGGCAATATCTTATTTAATGGTTCACCAGACGAATTTTTCAATCACCCTACAGAACGCATTCAAAAATTTTTATCAGCAATGACATTCGAAGATATTTTACCAAAATAAAAAGACATCAATTTTTGATGTCTTTTTATTTACCTAATTTAGTTGTTAAATAACCTTCTCGGACACCACTTTCAGAAAAAATGACACCAACAGAATTTAAATATTGTCCCAGAACAACAACTGGTGCAATTCCACCTACAATAATATCCGCACGGTTAGAAGCTATACCACTGACTTGTGCACGCTTTTTAGTCGTCAAGCCTACCAAGTCCTCAAAAGTTAATGAAACTGCCTTACGTGACAATTGATAGCCATTAATTGCCTCCGTATTAATTAGCTTCTGTTTTTTGCGGTTTAAACGTCCAATAATTCGATTTGAGCCGCCAAGTAGTACGAGGGGCAACTCCATTGCTTCCTTCAACCACTCCAACTTTTGAAAAGCGGTCACCAAGTACTCCATTAACTGAAATAATTCTTTACTCGTAATCTGTTCATTTTTTAAATATTTTTCGGATAAAGTCACTGCACCAAATGGCAAACTCACAAGATGTACCACTTTTCGATTAACCACATGGATTAATTCACTGCTTGCGCCACCTGTATCCAAAATCAAGCAATCATGAATTGGTAAGGCTTCCATTACACCCATATAATCGTAATAAGCTTCATCATCCCCACTTAAAACTTCAATATCAGCACCAACTGCCTCTTTAATTCGACGTAAAAATTCTTTTTGATTTCGAGCCATTCGTACAGCTGCAGTGGCAATTCCATGTACAGCAACCGGTCCATAAATATCATATTGTTTTTTAAAACTAACTAAGGCTTCAATTGTCCTAGCCATCGCATGTTCCTGTAACACTCGGGATTTCCCCATCCCTTCAGATAATCGTGTTTCCGATTTTAAACGCTTAATTTCTTTAAATTGTCCATTATCAAGTTGTTCGTTAATTGATAATCGAACCGAATTTGAACCCAAATCCAATAAAACAAACTTTTCCATTATTACTCACCTCATACTAAATCAAAGAAACGTTTCACAACCGAACTAGTTAAAATAATTAATTCCAATCGCATCTCTAACTTCGTTCAATGTTTGGTTTGCAACAGCATTAGCTTTATCACTACCCGCTTTTAACATTGCATAAATGGCTTCAGGATCTTTAGCTAATTCAGCTCGTCGTTCACGAATTGGAGCTAACTCAGCTTCAAGTACTTCATTTAAATAACGTTTAATTTTAACATCGCCTAAGCCACCTGCTTGATACTGGGCCTTAAGTTCGGCAACTTTTTCAGTATCTTTATCAAAGATATCAAGATAAGTAAATACCATGTTACCCTCAACTTTACCTGGATCTTCAACATGAATATGATCTGGATCTGTATACATTGACATTACTTTCTTCTTCAATGTCTCCGCATCATCGGCAAGGAAAATCCCGTTTCCTAGTGACTTACTCATTTTTGCATTACCATCTAATCCAGGTAAACGTCCTTGCCCTTTTGGAGGGAAGACACCTTCTGGTTCAACAAGAATATCTTGTTGATAAATTGTATTAAAACTTCTAACGATTTCGCGTGTTTGTTCAATCATTGGTTCTTGATCATCGCCAACAGGTACAACTGTTGCTTTAAATGCTGTAATATCTGCAGCCTGGCTAACCGGATAAACAAAAAATCCGGCAGGAATACTGCGTTCAAAATTCTTTTGTTGAATTTCAGCTTTAACTGTAGGATTACGTTCCAAGCGAGAAACAGTTACCAAATTCAAGTAATAACTTGTTAGTTCCGTTAATGCAGGAATTTGAGATTGAACAAAAATAGTTGATTTGTTTGGATCAATACCAACCGCTAGATAATCTAACGCTACTTGAATTAAACTATTTTTAATTTTTTCCGGATCACGTGCGTTATCTGTCAAAGCTTGTTGATCAGCAATCATGATGAATATCTCATAATCACCAGAATTTTGCATTTCAACACGATTCTTTAATGAACCGATGTAGTGCCCGATATGTAGTTTCCCCGTAGGTCGATCCCCTGATAAGACTACTTTTTTTGTCATATTTACGCTCCCTTTCTATCTATAAAAAAAGTCCTATTGTTAGTAAATAACAATAGGACGACTGTCTCGTGGTACCACCTAAATTGCAGAATAAAATTCTGCCACTTACCGATAAGGAGGTTACCCAAAATTCTCATATATCCAATTCAGTCCGCCACCATACCTTCCAGCAAAATCAGTATGTCCCTGTTCTAGTTGGCGTTCCTACTTCGCAATAATCAATGAATTATCTATTAGTGTAAGTGTAGCGTGTTCAACAGAAAAAATCAAATAATATTAAATACTAGACGAATATTTCAAAAACCTTTAAACTAGGTCAATAGTACAAAGGGGGCATTAAGATGTCAGAAGAAGAAATCGAACAAAATAGAGTTGATTCAATTATTACTGAAATTAATCACCAATCTATTAAAACAGCCGAACTATGTGAAAAAGCACATAAAGAAACCTCATCAGTTGAAAAAAACTATGTAGATAATGCCAAAATCAATACTTTTGAAGTTGATGATAGAATTGAAACGAATGCCGAAGTGCAACAACAGAAACAATTGGTCGCCACGACTATCCAAACTGAAGAAATATTAGAAAAACAGGTTCATACTTTAAAACAATTAGGCGATTCACCTTATTTTGGACGTATCGACATCCAAGACGATGGCGATCCAGAACAGGAACAACTCTATATTGGTCTAGCCTCTCTAGTAGATGATCATCAAAATTTTCTAATACATGACTGGCGTGCACCTATTTCAAGTATTTATTATAACGGCGCATTGGGTCATATTTCTTATAAGACACCACAAGGAACTCAAATGACAGAATTATCCAAAAAACGTCAATTTCAAATTAAAGAAGGTAAAATCCTATCGATGTTTGATACCAATGAAACAATTGGCGATGAATTATTGCAACAAGTTTTAGGCGAACAAAGTGACACACAGATGAAAAATATTGTTTCTACAATTCAACAAGAACAAAACACAATTATTCGAGATACAACAAGTGACTTATTAGTTGTCCAGGGGGTTGCCGGAAGTGGGAAAACATCCGCTATTCTACAACGTATTGCATTTCTACTCTATCACTCAAGAACATCACTAAATGCGGATCAAATTATATTATTTTCTCCAAATCTACTTTTCAGTCACTATATTTCCGATGTACTACCTAGCCTGGGCGAAAAGAACATGAGACAAGTCACGTTAGCCGAATTCTTCTCTAATCGTTTTCAAGGATTAAAGGTTGAAACCTTATTTGAAAATTATGAGTCAAACAATAAACATGCTTCATCTGATTTAAGAGGTAATGCACTTTTAAAAAAAACAATTGAAAATTACTTAAATGCAGTAGATTCATCTGAATTAGCCTTCACAGATATCATTTATGAAGGTATCCCGTTCTTTAAAAAAGAAGAAATCGCTAATATATTTACACATCTACCACATAATATGTTGTCATCAGATAAATTTACCGCAACAAAAAATACACTAACAAAACGATTAAAAACTAGAATTGCCGAAATGGCAGAATCTGATTGGATGCGTGAAGAAATTGATTCGTTATCTGATTCTCAATATGAAACATATTTAAGTGATTATGAACGCGATGAATTTGATAGTATTGATAAAGAAATATCATATATTGGTACCATTATATTAAAAGATCGCTTTAATATTGTATATGATGCGATTTACAATAATTATTTTATTGATATTTATGAGCAATATGCTAAATTCCTTGAAATTACAATTTCAATAGAAGAAAAAAAATCATTCCAATCAAACTTAGAGCTTCATAAAATCACGTTATTAGATGCCACACCACTACTATTGCTACGAGACTTACTAACGGGTGATGGTCAAAATAGAAATATCGAACATCTTTTTATTGATGAAATTCAAGATTACTCTCCGCTGCAACTCTTATATTTAAAAAATTGTTTTCCTAACGCTAAATTAACACTTTTAGGAGATAGTGAGCAAGCTTTATTCTATGATTTAATCTTACCAGCTAAATTTTTAGAAAATTTAAATCATATTTTACAAGTTAAAAAAACTAATTTAATTATTTTAAATAAAAGTTACCGATCAACATTTGAAATTACTAATTTTGCAAAATCATTGCTACCAGACGGAAATAGCATTGAATCATTCACACGTCATGGCGAATTACCTAAAATATACTTTAGTAAAACCCGGGCTTCTGCACTAGCATCTTTAATAGCCCTAATTAAAAATGGTGATACTAATAACCAACCAGTAACTATCATCACTAAAAATTTGGCTGAATGTAAATTACTATATAGTGAACTCAGATCATTAGTAAAATTAACAATGGTTACAGATGGCGACAGAAAAATTCCAGAAGAAACAATAATATTACCTATTTATTTAGCTAAAGGCTTGGAATTTGATTCTGTTATTGCTTTTGATATTTCAAAAAAAAATTATATTTCAAAAAATGATCTTGGTACCCTTTATACTCTTTGTTCACGAGCAATGCATACCTTAACTATCTTTTCCATTGAGTCACTATCTCCGTTGCTTACGAATTCCATAAATAATTCTAGTGTTTTGATTGTTTAAATTTAGGTTGATTTATTTTTAATATTACTATAGACTTTTATAGTAATGCCGCTTTAGCTCAGTAGGTAGAGTATCACCATGGTAAGGTGGGGGTCACCGGTTCAAATCCGGTAAGCGGCTTTTTATTTTACAATCGCATAAAAAAAGGACATTAACAATTATGTTAATGTCCTTTTTTTATTTATTATTAGCATGGCAACGTCCTACCCTCGCAGGGGGCGACCCCCAACTACTCTTGGCGCTAAGAAGCTTAACTTCTGTGTTCG